>JAFSRY010000008.1 GCA_017445845.1 Prevotella sp. | reverse complement strand
TGACAGTTAAGATAATAATAAGAAAATCGCTACAAATGTAGCAAAAAACCGCGAGGTTTCACACTGGCACAACGTGAAAAGATGGGGTGGTCTCTACGTTTTTATTCTACTGGTGTAAAGGAAATGTTTTATATGGGTTTGGGTTAAATAAGAGCATGTTTTTCAGAGTATATTTCCCACTTGGACGAAGGCAGCCGAGATGAGCCACGCCACACCGGTGGTGTAGAGCGCAGCGAAGAGTGCCCATCGCCACGAGCCCGTTTCGTTCTTGATGGCGACGATGGTGGCGATGCATGGGAAGTAGAGCAACACGAACAGCAGATAGGCATAGGCGGTGAGTGGCGAGATGCTTTCTTTAAGTTCGTCGTCGGAATGGAGCACACCGATGGTGGACGCTACGATTTCCTTCGCTCCGACACCGGCGATGAGGCTGACGTCGAGTTTCCAGTTGAAGCCTTGCGGTTGGAACACCGGCTCGATGGCTTTTCCTACACGTCCGATATAGCTCTGTTCTTGCTGTTCGCGCTCGCTGAGTTGGTCGTTGTGGGGGAAGTATTCGAGTACCCACACGATGATGCTGGCCACGAGGATGATGCCCCCCATCTTTTTCAGATATTCCTTACCTTTCTCCCATGTGTGACGGCCGATAGCCTTGGCTGTAGGCATACGGTAGGGTGGCAGTTCCATGACAAACGGGGTGTCTTCACCTTTTACGACAAACGACGCAAAGAGCCGGCTCACGATGACGGCAACGAGGATTCCCACGGCATAGAGTGAGATGAGTATCCAAGAGCGGTATTGTGCAGCGAAGAAAGTGCCGACAATCATGATATAGATGGGGAGTCGGGCAGAGCACGACATGAATGGCAGGATGAGCATGGTGATGAGTCGGGAGCGTCGGCTCTCGATGGTTCGTGTCGCCATGATGGCAGGAACGTTGCAACCGAAGCCCATGACCAGCGGAATGAATGATTTCCCGTGCAGTCCCATCTTGTGCATGAGCTTGTCCATGATGAAAGCAGCTCGTGCCATGTAGCCCGAGTCTTCCATCAGCGAGATGAAGAAGTAGAGAATGAGAATTTGCGGTAGGAATACGATGACAGCCCCCACACCGCCGATGACACCGTCGACGAGCATCGAGCGGACGGGGCCTTCCGGCAGTGCGCTGCCTATCCATTCGCCCAGCCATCCCACGCCGGCTTCAATCCAATCCATGGGATATTGTCCGAGTGCAAAGGTTGTCTGGAACATGACGAAGAGGATGAGGAAGAAGATGGGAAATCCCAAGTATTTGTTCGACAGGATGTTATCGATGAAATGCGTCGTCCGATAGGTGTCTTGCTCAATGCCTCGTTGGAAGCCCGCCTCAGCCAATGCACCGTTGATGAAACCATACTTCGCATCCATGATGGCGGTTTCCGAGTCGACGGCTGTTTCCTCTTTTACACGCGCTTCGGCTTTGTTGCGTGCAGCGATGATGTCGTCGGCCTTTTCGCCTGCCTGCTGTCGGATGTAGTTTTCGATGGACGTATCGTGTTCGAGCAGCTTCAATGCCAGATAGCGAGTGGAATAACGTGGGGTGATGGAAGGGTCTGGTTTGATGAACGCCTGTATGTGGCGGATACCGTCTTCGATTTCGTGACCGTAGTTGATGTGGATGTGACGGGCTTTTTTGTTCGTTCCTTCGTAGACCTGGATGACGGCTTTGAAGAGTTCCTTGACCCCCATTCCGTCCTTGAACGAGGTGGGTATCATCGGCAGACCGAAAAGCGTAGATAGAGTGCTCACCTCAGCCGTGTCGCCGCGGCGCTTGAATTCGTCGAACATATTGAGGGCTCCCACCATGGGTACGTTCATGTCGACGAGCTGTGTGGTGAGGTATAGGTTCCGCTCGAGATTGCTGGCATCAATGACGTTGATGACCACATCGGGTGTGTGCTCGGTCAGATGTCGGCGCACATATAGTTCTTCGGGTGAATAGCAGGAGAGGGAATACGTTCCCGGCAGGTCAGTAAGGTTGAAGTCGTAACCGAAAAACGATGCATGAGCCTCAGAGGCATCGACGGTGACACCCGAATAGTTTCCCACATGGGCATGGGCACCGCTGGCATAGTTGAAGAGCGATGTCTTTCCACAGTTTGGGTTGCCGATGAGAGCCACGTTGATGGTGCGGTGGCGGCGGCTGGCAGCCTTTCGCAGTTGCTGTTCGCTCAGGTGGACGGGTTCGGTGATGGTTTCGCGGTCAGCCACGCTTTCCTCAATGTCGTCTCTGCTTTTGTCTTCACGGAGCGCCTCGTCCTCACTGAGTACTTCGATAAGGGCGGCCTCTTCGTGGCGCAGTGACACCTCGTAGCCCATGAGCTTATATTTCACGGGGTCTTGAAGAGGGGCATTGAGCAGCACCTCAATGGGTTGTCCCTTGACAAATCCCATTTCTATGATGCGCTTGCGGAAGCCTCCGTGACCTAACACCTTAACGATGATTCCGTGTTCGCCTGTTTTCAGTTCTGACAATTTCATAATATTCTCCTTCAGTTAAGGATGCAAAGTTAATCTGTTTTCGCAACAATTGCAAGAGCATTTGTCAAAATACCTATTTATGGGGATAGAGTGCGACATTTATCTCCGTAGGGTAAAGTAGCCGAGCAGGTGCGTCGCTCCACGGCGGTCGAGAGATCGCAACTGGTATACTCCTTCGCGAAGTGTGCTCACGTCGACGGTGTTTCCTGTCCGTGGGATTGTTTTCACAATACACCCTTCAAGCGTGACAACGGTGAGCATGTCGATGTCGATACCGAGTCGGTCATCGAAGGGTGGCAACGACAGCTGCCGACCATCACATCGGAGGAAACCGTCGGGAGTCAGTGCCTGTAGGTTCTTCCGTTGGGGCTTGTCGAAGTGGTGACTCTGGGTGGCGGTGCTCTCCATGCCGTAGCGATTACAGGCTGCCACGGCATAATAGCACCCCGTCGGTACTTTCAGGGATGTCTCTCGTGTCCTGACCGCCATGAGGTTCTCGGCATTCTCAGTGTCGACGGGCCATTCGTGGCTGGCATATACATTATATAATATATAGGACTCTTTCGCCGTGACGGCATCCCATGAGAGCATATTCGATGCGGTGTCGAGATGTACGGTCGCAGGTGCCGCAGGTGCTTCGGCATTCATCCATGTCATCGGGGGCACAAGGGCAGGCGTGGTATCGAAGCGTTTGCTGACGAAAGAATAGATTCCTTTCGTGTTGTCGGTAAGGAATTGCGAACGGAAATAAGCATGTCCGATACCCAGCTGGCGGGTGAGGAACATTTCACGCGTGACGACATCGAGCGACCAGTTTTTTTCCTTAGGCGAGAGAAAATAGATGCCGAGACCGGAAACGACGGTGCGCCCATAAGAGTGCTCAGCCCAGTCTATGGCAAAGGGGTAGAAGTTGTTGCCTTGGAAATACATCATCGGATAGAGCTGATCCATGATGCCGGTACGGAGCCATTCCTGAGCATCCTGACAGACCGTGGTATGCGCATTCCATCCTCCCGAGCGATAGCGTGAGAGGTCATCGTGCTTTCCGATAGGGGCGCACGACATCTTTACCCAAGGCTTCAGGGCCTTTACACGACGGCTGATGGTTTCGGCGATGGTCGTGATGAACTGTCGGCCTTGCGGGCGGGATACCTTTATCTTCCACGTCTCGGGATAACGGATATAGTCGAGATGGATTCCGTCTACATCGTAGTTGCGGGTGATTTCTTCGCAGATGTCGGCCAGATAGTGGGCCGTCTGTGACTGTTCGGGATTGAGATAGCCTTCGTCACCGATCTTCCTGACGAGTTTCGGGTATTTTTTCCGTAGCCGTTGGCAACCGGCTGCCGTCCATTTGCCGATGGGAATGGTCACCACCCATGCATGAAGTTCCATGCCCCTTCGATGGCACTCCTCGATGGCAAAGGCCAGTGGATCGTAGCCGGGCGAACGTCCGACGGTGCCCGTTAGACTGGCATCCCAGGGCTCGTATGCAGAGGGATATACGGTGGTGGCACGCACGCGCGTCTGGAAGAGCACGGTGTTGATGCCAGCCTCGCGCAGATGGTCGAGTGTCTGTGTCAGTTCTTCCTTTTGTTTCTTGACCGAAGCCTCGCCTTTGGCCAGCGTCTTTGGCCAATCGAGTCCAGAGATGGTGGTGAGCCAGACGGCGCGCACTTCATGCTTCGGGGTATGAACGAAAAGTCCGAAGGCATTACCCGTGGCGGGCTCTTGCCTTGGTGCGGTCACTTGTGCGAGCGACAGGATAGAACCTAATACAATAAATATATATAGAAGTATTGATCTCATCTTTCGACAGTCCGTAATCATCGCCGCTAACCTTCAAATAGAACAGGTTGGGAAGGGCGTTTCTTTCTTTATTTTTCTTAAAACGTGCACAAAGGTACGGATATTTTTTCCGTTTTTCAAATTAATTGCGTAATTTTGCATAACATTTAAGAAAAATTGGTATGATATCATTTTCAGTCAGTCTTGTAGCATTACTTTTGGGCTATTTGCTCTATGGAAAGTTCGTCGAGCGCATCTTTACCCCAGATGCCAACCGTCCCACACCCGCTGTGGCTATGAGCGACGGCGTAGATTACATCCCGTTGCCAGGGTGGAAGATTTTCATGATTCAATTCCTCAACATCGCGGGGACAGGACCTATCTTCGGTGCCATCATGGGTGCAAAGTTCGGCCCGGTCGCCTATTTGTGGATTGTCTTGGGATGTGTGTTTGCCGGTGCCGTGCACGACTATATGAGTGGAATGCTGTCCGTGCGTCACGGCGGTGCCAATCTTCCGGAACTTGTCGGTACCTATCTTGGCAAGCGCACCAAGACAGTCATGCTCTGCTTCTCAGTGTTGTTGCTGCTTATGGTAGGTGTGGTCTTCGTCTATAGCCCGGCGGAAATCCTTTCGCAGATGGCTGGTTCGGAGATGATGTGGATAGCCGTTATCTTTATCTATTACATCCTTGCCACCATGCTTCCCATCGATAAGATCATCGGCCGCTTCTATCCCATCTTTGCCTTTGCCCTGCTCTTTATGGCAGCCGCGCTGATGGTAGTACTCTATGTCAAAATGCCGCAGTTGCCGGAGGTTTGGGACGGTATCGGAAACAAGGGGGCTGAGAAAATAGGGTTTACTGATCAGATATTCCCGTGTCTATTCATCACCATTGCTTGTGGGGCTATCAGTGGTTTCCATGGAACCCAGAGTCCTCTGATGGCACGTTGTATCACCAATGAGAAACAAGGTCGTCCCATTTTCTATGGTGCCATGATTGCCGAAGGCGTCGTCGCCCTTATCTGGGCAACCGTTGCCATGTATTTCTTCTATAACGAACCGCAACCCGGCTATGAAGTATTCGGTGCAGGAGTCAATGCGTCATCGCCTGCCATCGTGAACATTGTCTGTCAGAACTGGCTGGGCATCGTGGGAAGCATCCTGGCCATCCTGGGTGTGGTCGCTGCACCTATCACCAGCGGCGATACCGCCTTCCGCTCGGCCCGACTCATCATTGCTGAGGCCCTGCATATCGAACAGAAGAGCATTCTAAAGCGCTTCTATATAGCCCTTCCCATTTTTGGCATCTCCGTCTTGTTGCTGATTTGGCACATGGGTAATGCCAACGGATTCCAGACATTGTGGAACTGGTTCGGATGGAGCAATCAGACACTCTCTGTCTTCACCCTATGGACGATTACCGTCTACCTTGTCAAAAAACACAAGCCATTTGGTATCACACTTGTTCCCGCCTTGTTCATGACGGCGGTATGCTCCACTTTCCTCCTTATCTCTAAGCAAGCCTTCGGACTCTCCGAAAGCATTGCCTATGGTGGTGGACTGACCGTGCTCTGTGTGGCCATCGTGTGGTTCTGCATTTGGTATGAGAATAATAAAACAACAAGATAAAAGCACAAGACGATTATGAAAAAGAAAATCATTATGATGGCAGTGGCACTTCTGACAGTCCTGTCTGCCAATGCACAGTTCGAACAAGGTAAGGTTTTTGTCGGAGCTTCCCTCTCAAACATTGACCTGAGTTACAATGGGCTGAAGAAGTTCAATATCGGTGTCGATGCCGAAGGAGGCTACTTTATCGGCGACGACTTCCTCGTGAAGGGAATAGTAGGTTACAATCACTCTACGGCGAAGTATACAGCCGACGACGTTACATTGGGTGTCGGTGCGCGCTACTATGTCGAACAGAATGGTATTTACCTCGGTGTCAATGCCAAGTATGTGCACAATAACCATAGCTTCGACGACTTCCGTCCAGGCATTGAGATTGGCTATGCCTATTTCCTCAGTCGCACGGTCACCTTGGAACCTGCCGTCTATTACGACCAATCGTTCAAGAACCACAGTGACTATTCGACATTCGGTGTGAAGGTCGGTCTCGGCATCTACCTTTTCACTAACTAAACATCGTAATGGACAATCCCTATCCATCGGCTCTTCTCGAGAAAGCCGTCGCTGAGTTTTCTAAATTGCCGGGCATCGGGCGAAAGACAGCCTTGCGCCTGGTACTCCACATGCTGAAGCGTAGTGACGAAGAAGTGGATACCTTCGCATCAGCTATTACGACGATGCGGCATGAGGTAAAACATTGTTCTGTCTGCCACAATATCAGCGATACCGATGTCTGTCCCATCTGTTCCGACCAAAGGCGTGATGCTTCCACGTTGTGTGTAGTGGAAAACATTCAGGATGTAATGGCCATTGAGAATACTCAGCAGTATCACGGCCGTTACCATGTTTTGGGCGGCATCATATCACCTATGGACGGTATCGGACCGAACGATTTGGAGATAGCGTCGCTGGTGGACAGGGTAGAGGCTGGCGGCATTCAGGAGGTCATCCTTGCATTGAGTCCCACGATGGAAGGCGACACCACCAATTTCTATATATCTCGAAAGCTCGCCCCGTCTCATGTCACTCTGTCCGTTATCGCACGAGGTATCTCTGTGGGTGATGAACTCGAGTACGCCGATGAAGTCACCTTGGGACGTTCCATTCTCAATCGCACCCCCTTCGGCAGTTGACGGGTCATCGTTTCACATTATTGTATAATAAAGCATTTCATCTAATGGTCTCGACGAAGAAAATCTTAATGTTTACGATCTGGAGCAACATTATCTTCTGTGCTGCCATCATCGTTCTCTTTGAAAGCCATCTTTTAAAGACGGGCTTCTTGGCAGACGATACACAGTTGTTGTTCATCTTGTCCACCGTCATGCAGCTCCTTACCATCTGCATCATTCCCGTCGCTCTTAGGTTGTTCAAGTTCAAGGCCATCAGCCAACGGCTCACGACGGGCGCAGAGGAAATGCGCGCGCAGCAGCTCCGTAAGTGGGGATTGGTACGTTTGGACATGCTTATTCTTCCGATGCAACTCAACCTCTTGGCTTACTATCTGACCGATGTCGTTGGGTTTGCGTATATGGCCATCATTCTTGCCTTGAGTCTTTTCTTTGTCTATCCCAGCATGGATCGCTGCCTTCGCGAGTGTGCTCTCATAGAGTCAACTCCTAACTCGTAACTCCTTAGTCAGATGAAACTCACTGTCGTCATCGTCAATTACAACGTAAAATACTATCTTGAGCAATGTCTTCATTCGCTTGAGGTAGCCCTACGCGACGTTGATGCAGAAGTCTATGTCGTAGACAACCATTCAAGCGACGGTTCCATCGAGTATCTCAAACCACGCTTCGCCGCTCTTGCTCATCCTCGTATTCATTTTATACAAAGTAACCATAACATCGGATTTTCGAGAGCCAACAACATCGCCATCCGGCAGTCTCAGAGCGATTATGTCCTTTTACTTAACCCCGACACCTTTGTCGCAGAGAATACTATTGCCGAAGCCCTTTCCTTCATGGATGAACATCCCAAGGCAGGTGCTCTTGGTGTGAGCATGTTGCAGTCGGACGGTCATATAGCAAGAGAGTCACGGCGAGGTCTGCCGACACCGATGACCTCTTTCTATAAGCTCTCAGGCCTTTGTGAACGTTTTCCCATGCACCACCGCATCGGACGCTACTATATGAGCTATCTCCCGTGGGATGAAGCAGCGAAGATAGAGGTTATCAGCGGCGCCTTCTGTCTGTTGAGAAGAGAAGCCCTGAACAAGGTAGGGCTGCTCGACGAAGCTTTCTTTATGTATGGGGAAGACATCGACCTCTCCTTCCGCGTACTCAAAGGTGGCTATGAAAACTGGTATCTGCCTGTACGCATCCTTCATTATAAGGGAGAGTCTACCCATAAGTCGTCGCTTCGTTATGTCCATGTGTTCTATGACGCTATGCTTATCTTCTTCCGTAAGCATTATGGGCATATGAGTTTCCTGTTCTCTCTTCCTATCAAGATTGCTATCTACTTCAAGGCTTTCGTTGAACTCATCAAGATGCAGATAGTCAAGATGCGGAAGAGTCTTGGCTTCTTTTCCAAACGTCCAATCGTTATTCCCGTCTATACTTTCCTTGCTCCGAAGGAGCATCTGGAGGCTTGCCGGTGTTTTGCGAGAAGGAGGGGGCTTGACGCACGGTTTGTCGAAGCCACGGCAGCGACTCATCCTCAAGGACATCATGAGAAATCGCTGGGGTTGGAGCCCATACCCATGAGTTGTTATGGATATATGGTCTATGACACCTCAGCTTATACTTATGGACAGATTTTGGACATCTTTGCCAGCAAACCCATTGACAATATTCTTATTGCCACATACTATCCTGAGCAAGACATGGTGATTACGTCAGAAGACACCCTGCTTTGAAATGAGGAATGAGAAATGAAGAATGAGGAAATCAAACTCGGAAAGGTCGGGCTGAGGGCACTTGAACCCGAAGATCTCGACATGCTTTATTCTATCGAGAATAATAGGAAACTATGGTATGTGGGGACCGCCAACGTGCCATATTCCCGTTACATGCTTCATGACTACATTGTCAATGCAACTGGCGATATCTATACCGATAAGCAGGTTCGAATGGTGATAACACTGTCGGGAAAGGCTGTTGGCCTTGTCGACCTTTTCGACTTTTCCCCACAACATCTTCGTGCCGAAGTCGGTATCGCCGTTCTTGCCGACTACCAAGGGAATGGTTGTGCAGCCGAAGCCCTCCAGCAACTCATCGACTATGCACGGACAACACTCCATCTCCATCAGCTCTATGCCCTGGTGGCCGCTTCCAACGAAAAGGCCCTCTCGTTGTTCTCAAAGGCAGGTTTTTTGTCATCAAACGTACTCAATGACTGGCTTTTCGATGGGCAGAAATATGAAAATGTAGCCCTTATGCAATTTTTTTTGTAAAAAAGTCCTCGTAAGATTTGGTGGAATCGAAAAATATCCTTACCTTTGCATCCGCAATTGAAAACAAGGTGCGTTAGTTCAGTTGGTTAGAATGCCTGCCTGTCACGCAGGAGGTCACGAGTTCGAGCCTCGTACGCACCGCAACGTTTTCAGTGGCACACCCAGGAGGGTGCGTTAGTTCAGTTGGTTAGAATGCCTGCCTGTCACGCAGGAGGTCACGAGTTCGAGCCTCGTACGCACCGCAAAAAAGCCTTCCGTTCGGGTGGCTTTTTTGTTTTTTCTAGTTAAAGGGTTTGTAACTGCACTAAGTTTCATCGTATGGCCACTCTTCACGTCTTTAACCCAGAGCACGACATCGCCTTAGCCGCCGACCTCGACACTTTTACCGCACCGAAAGCTGGCCGCGAATTGCGACATGACCTCGGTTGGCTGCCCGTGTTTTGGGCCGAAGCGGGAGACTATGTGTTGGTAGAGAATGTCGATGCTGCCGTCCGGTCGGTTACAACCATTCCCTTACGGCTTCCTCATGATGTAAATTTCGTCAGGTCTTCCGCTTTCAGTCAGAAGGCCTTGCATGCAATCAATCGAGTCGTCCCTTGGGGATGGGACAGAGCCCTTGCAGGCCAGCTCCACCGTTTGGGGCTTTCGTCAGTACTTCCTTCCAGTCATTCGCTCGAGCAGTTACGCTTGATGAGTCACCGTCACTTCGCCGCGCGCCATTTCCTCAGTCGTCTGCGTACGTCAGACGAACGGCTGGTCGGTGAGGCTACCCTTGTTCATCAACTTTCGGATTTATCTTTCAGTCAATCTCCCCAAGAGCGTCCTTTCGTTTTGAAAGCTCCTTGGAGTTCAAGTGGCCGTGGTGTCCGCTTCGTCACCGATGCACAAAGCTTCCATCGCAATCTTCAATGGGCACAGAATGTCATCAACCGGCAGGGAGGTATCATGGTGGAACCCCTTTATGAGCGGGTTCGCGACTTCGGCATGGAATTCTATGTCGATGGACAGACTTCCTATCTTGGGCTTTCCCTCTTTGAAACAGTCAATGGTGCCTATATAGGCAATATTCTGGCGAGTGAAGAAGAAAAGCGAGAGGAACTTTCAAAAGAAATACCTCTTTCTCTTCTCGACCGTGTCTGTTCAGCCATCATTTCCATTGCCGACGAATGTCTTGCCCCCTGTTATTCGGGACCTTTCGGTATCGATATGATGGTTGTAAAAACAACGGATGGAGTCTTGAAACTCCATCCGTGTGTAGAACTGAACCTTCGCCGGACCATGGGTCATGTGGCGTTGGATGTGTCCCGATGTGATGTCCGCCGGACGTATGCATTAATGTCAATCCGATACGACGGTACTTATTCTTTCCATCTTTCTTGATTTACTTTTTCGCGGTTCTCATGCTCAGTGAGATGCGGTTCCGCCGCAGGTCAACTTCGATGACGCGAACCCTGACGTGCTGATGCAAGTGAACCACTTGCGACGGGTCACTGACGTAGCGGTCGGCCATTTGCGAGACGTGGACGAGTCCGTCTTGATGAACACCGATGTCAACGAAGGCACCGAACTTCGTTATATTGGTCACGATTCCCGGCAATTCCATTCCCACCGTAAGGTCGTCGACCTCTTTTACGTTCGGGTCGAACTCAAATTCCTCAATCTGTTCGCGAGGGTCACGGCCGGGCTTCTCCAGTTCCTTCATAATATCGGTCAGTGTAGGCATTCCCACCTCCCCACCGACATACCGGTTCAAATTGATGGCTTTCTGTCGGCCCTTATCTTTGATGAGTTCTTCCACCGTGCATCCCTGGTCCTTCGCCATTTGTTCCACGATGTCGTATCTTTCCGGGTGAACGGCACTTCCGTCTAATGGGTTCTTGGCATCGGGAATGCGGAGGAAACCGGCACATTGTTCGAACGCCGCAGGTCCCAGCCGAGGCACCTTCTTCAGTGCGGTCCGACTTTTGAAGGCCCCGTTTTCACGTCGGTAGTCAACGATGTTCTTAGCCAGTGTCGGTCCAAGTCCGCTGACATAGGTAAGCAGCTGTTGACTTGCCGTGTTTACGTTGACACCGACAAGGTTGACACAATGCTCTACCGTCTGGTCGAGCGAATGACGCAATTTCGTCTGGTCCACGTCATGTTGATACTGTCCGACGCCGATGCTCTTCGGGTCAATCTTCACGAGTTCTGCCAAGGGGTCCATCAGCCGACGACCTATTGAGACAGCTCCGCGGACTGTCACATCCTCGTGGGGAAACTCTTCGCGTGCCAGCTTAGAGGCAGAATAGACCGAGGCCCCATCCTCGCTCACCGTGAAGACCTTTGGTGCAGGTGTCACCTCCGACAATGCTTCCTTGACGAACTCCAGCGTCTCTCGAGAAGCCGTTCCGTTTCCGATGGCGATGGCTTCAACGGCATATTGTCCGATGAGGCGTTGAACCGTGACCGTTGCCTGCATCCGATAGCGCTGGGGTGGGTGGGGGAAGATGGCATCGTGGAAGAGCAGGTTGCCCTGTGCATCGAGGCAGACCACCTTGCAACCCGTTCGGAAGCCGGGGTCGATACCCATCACCCTGCACTGACCGAGCGGAGCGGCGAGCAGCAGTTGTCGCAGGTTCTCAGCGAAGACACCGATAGCTTCTTCGTCGGCTTTCTCCTTTCCGGCGGAAAGCGTCTCGTTGCTGATAGAGGGTTCGAGGAGTCGTTTGTATCCGTCGCTGACAGCCTCAGCCACCAGTCGGGAACATTCGCCATGTCCTTTGACATAGTGGCGATGCAGTCGTGCAATGGCATCCTCATCGTCGACCGATACGGACACCTTCAGCACTCCTTCGTTTTCTCCGCGCAACATGGCCAGCAGGCGGTTGCCCGAGCAGCGTCGCAATGGTTCGGAGAAGTCGAAGTAATCGCTGTATTTCTGGGCCTCGTCGTCGTCCTTGCGTGCTTTGACAACTTTTGATGAGATAGTGGCGGTACGTTGGAACGTGTTGCGTAGCTGCTGGCGCGAAATCTGGTCTTCGCTCACCATTTCGGCAATGATGTCCTGTGCACCGCTCAAGGCGGCTTCAGCCGAAGCCACCTCGTTTTGAATAAAGCGTGTTGCTACCTGATGCGGATTCTGTTCGCGTTGTAAGAGTAGAATCTGTGCGAGCGGTTCCAGACCTTGTTCGCGTGCCACCTGTGCCCGTGTCCTGCGCTTGGGTTTGTAGGGCAGGTAGAGGTCTTCAAGTTCCGTAGCGTCCCAGCATTGGTCAATCTTCAGCTGCAGTTCCGCCGTCATCCTTCCCTGTTCGTTAATGGTCTTGACGACGGTCTCCTTCCGTTTCTGTATCTCTTTCAGTCGTTCGTTCCAGTCGCTGATGGCCGCAATCTGCACTTCATCGAGTCCTCCAGTGCGTTCCTTTCTGTATCGGGCGATAAAGGGTATTGTGCACCCCTCATCGAGCAGGCGCAAAGTATTCGCCACACGACTCTCATCGATATTGAGTCGTGTGGCGATGATGTTGGAAAATGAATGATTATTCAAGACCGAGACTCTTTTTGATGGCTTCGACCTTTTCCTTAGCTCCGGCGAGGCAACGCTCGTAGCATCCGGCGCACTTCATGGTGGGGTCTTTCACCTCAAGGTAGAACTTAATCTTCGGTTCCGTTCCCGAAGGACGGACGCTGACCTTAGTGCCGTCAGTGCAGAACCACTGTAAGACATTCGACGTAGCGGGCTGTACGAGTTTCTGTTTGGTTCCGTCAGCGTTGGTCTGTTCGAGTGTGAGCCAGTCGCGGGCGAAGGCAATTTCCGAGCCACCGAGTTCCTTCGGCGGGTTGGCGCGGAAGTTCTCCATCATCTGCTTGATTTCATCGGCACCGGTCTTACCCGGGCGCACGACGTTGATGGTGTGTTCGTAGGAGAAGCCATATTCGATATAGATGTCCATGAGCAGGTCATAGAGCGTCTTTCCGTTGTCTTTTGCCCAGGCAGCGATTTCGCAGATGAGGCAGATGGATGCAGGTGAGTCCTTGTCGCGCACCTTGTCGAACGGCAGGAAGCCGAATGACTCTTCACCGCCACCGATATATTTCTTCACGCCTTCCGACTCGCGGATTTCGTTGGCAATCCACTTGAAGCCGGTGTAGCAGTCGCGCAGTTCAACACCGTTCTTCTTGGCAATCTCGGCGATGACTTCCGTTGTGACGATGGTCTTGACAAGGAATTCGTTGCCTTTGAGTTGTCCGAGTTTCTTCTTGTTGGCGATGATATACCAGCAGAACATCATGCAGGTCTGGTTACCGTTGATGATTTCCCATTCGCCCTTGGCGTTGCGGCATACGATGGCCAGTCGGTCGGCATCGGGGTCGGAGGCGATGACGAGGTCGGCGTTGAGTCGCGTTCCCAGTTTCATTCCTAATGTCATGGCTTCGGCATTTTCTGGATTCGGCGACACCACTGTCGGGAAGTTACCGTCGATGACCATCTGTTCGGGTACGACGTGGATGTTCTGGAAGCCCCATGAGCGCAGTGCCTCTGGAATGATGACGCGTCCTGTTCCGTGCATGGGTGAGTAGACTATGTTGAGGTCCTTATTACGCAGGATGACGTCTTGGTCGACCATAGCTTCCTTGACAGCCTGCAGGTAGTCCCAGTCCATCTCACCGCCGATGATGTCGATGAGTTCCTTGTTTCCCTGGAACTTCACGTCCTCGATCTTCACCTTGTTCACTTCAGCGATGATGCCAACGTCGTGCGGCTGCAGCACCTGTGCACCGTCTTCCCAGTAAGCCTTATAGCCGTTGTATTCGCGAGGGTTGTGTGATGCAGTCACGTTGACACCTGCCTGGCAGCCGAGCTGACGGATGGCGAAAGAAATCTCCGGTGTGGGGCGCAGGCTTTCAAAGAGATAGACCTTGATGCCATTGGCGGAGAAGATGTCGGCAACAGTTTCTGCGAACATACGTCCGTTGTTTCGGCAGTCGTGTCCGACTACCACCTTGCACTGTTTGCCAGGGAAGGCCTTGAGGATATAGTTGGCAAAGCCCTGTGTGGCCATGCCGACGATGTACTTGTTCATGCGGTTGGTGCCGGCCCCCATGATGCCTCGGAGTCCGCCCGTACCAAATTCCAGATCACGATAGAAGGCGTCGATGAGTTCTGTCTTGTCGTCGTTGGCAAGCATTGCCTCGACAGCCTTGCGGGTCTCTTCGTCGAATGCCGGCGAGAGCCACTCTTTTGCCCGTGCTTCGCACTGAGCAATCAATTCTGCATTATTTGCCATAGTTATTATGAATTAAGATGTATTGACTAATTTTCCGCAAAGATACGAAAAAAAGTTCATAGTTCATAGTCCGCAGTTCATATTTTTTTAGTAATTTTGCAGAAAAAAGAAAATATAGCTATGGAAATCAATTTCAGCGGCATCATCATAGCCGTGTCTACGTTCTTCATCATAGGGTTGTGTCATCCTCTCGTCATCAAGCAGGAATATTATACAGGGACACGTTATTGGTGGGTGTGGCTCATCATCGGCATCGTCTGCGTGTCAGTGGCTTTGTTCGTCCCCAATATTATCGCATCGAGCATTCTTGGCGTGACAGGTGCCTCGTTCCTCTGGGGCATCGGCGAACTCTTTTCGCAGAAGAAACGCGTGGAGAAGGGTTGGTTTCCGATGAATCCCAAGCGCAAGCACGAATATAGTCCCATCGACCCCGACGAAACCCTCTGTCCCGTTCATCACGGGCGCAGCATTTATGCGAAGAAAGAGGGAGAAGAAGATAAGAATGAGGAATGAAGACGGAGCTTATTGTTATCGGCAAGACTACGAGCAAGCACATCCAAGCCTGCATTGACGACTATACGGCTCGTCTGGGCCACTATATGCCCTTCTCGCTCACTGTCATCCCTGAGTTGAAAAACACGAGGGCACTGACCGAAGAGCAGCAGAAAGAACGTGAGGGCGAACAGGTCTTGCAGCGACTGTCGGTTGGTGATACGCTGGTGTTGCTCGACGAGCATGGTTCGGAATTCCGAAGCATTGAATTTGCGTCGTGGCTACAGAAGAAACAGCAGGTCGTCCGTAGGCTGGTGTTCCTCATCGGCGGTCCCTACGGTTTTTCACCACAGGTCTATGCCCGCGCCGACGAGAAGATTTCTCTCTCCCGGATGACCTTCTCCCACCAGATGGTGAGGCTCATCTTTGTCGAGCAACTCTACCGTTCTTGCACCATCATCAAGGGCGAACCCTACCACCACGAATAATCTCTGCCGCCCTCGGCAACGACTCCACGCGGCCGCAGTCTTCCCATTGGCATCCCTCAGGCAACTCATAGGCAACGAGACGATGTCGTGTGCATTCATCCAGATAGAACGTAATGATCGAGAAGGCCTCGTCGCCATCTGCCGGCAGATAGTTCGCCAGGTCGTTGAGCAAGGAGGGCTGAACGACGTGGATACCAGTAAAATGAAACCTGCGGAGGTCTTCTATTCGTTCTTCACCTTTCGTCACCCCCACATCACCTTCCGGCCGAACGTTATACCATCCGCGCAGTTCAGTCTGGTCGTTGAAGAGCAGATAGCGTTTTGTGGGTTGGCTGTTGCATACGAGACAGGCGCCCGTCGTCGTCGTCTGAAGGGAGGCTTCCTTGTAGAGGGCAGCCACATCGATGTCGCTGACGATGTCGACATTATGAATGAGCACAGGCTCATCCTGCCGGAACAAGGGTATGGCGTTCTTCAGTCCACCGCCCGTATTGAGCAACTTGTCGCGCTCGTCGCTGAGGCGAATGTCGAGTCCGAAGTTTTCATGTTGCGAAAGAAACTCAATGATTTGGTTTCCAAAGTGATGGATGTTGACGACGATGCGGTCAAATCCCGCGTCGCGCAGCTTCATTATGGTGTGTTCCAAAAGGGTGCGGCCGGCCACCTCTACCAGTGCCTTTGGCCGGTTGTCGGTGAGCGGACGGAGACGGGTGCCGAGCCCGGCGGCGAAAATCATTGCTTGCATGTGTACGCTTCGATGAAAGGTTTTGAATAGTCCTGCAAAAATACTTCTTTTTTCCCAATTCTGCAATTCTTTTTTGAAAAAATTGCCGAAGCTATGCTTTGACCGAGCCGAAGCTAAGGGTTGTCAGGGGCGATGAAAAGAGTTGTCAGGGCCGCAGGTAAGCATCGCAATTATTACCTCAAACAGGTAAGCCTGTTATCAAGCACTGATAAGCGTGTTATCAAGCATAGATAATCCTGTTATCAAGCACTGATAAGCGTGTTATCAAGCACTGATAAGCGTGTTATCAAGCATAGATAAGCCTATTACCTGTGTGTGATAATATTTCCGATGTTTTTTATCGACTTTTCCGATACTTGCAACCTGTACCCAAATAATTGGCTTTTGTCATGTATTTCAAGGAAAAGTGCGTTAATCTTCTAAAAAAATGTGGTTTATCGGACGTTTTTTCGTACCTTTGCAGCATGGACAATCAGCGAGCGACTCTTGAATTAGGAACGAAGCCGGTAGGCAGGTTGCTGTTGCAATATGCATTGCCCGCCATGGTGGCGATGACGGCATCGAGCCTATACAACATCATCGACAGGGCTTTCATAGGTCAGGTGGTAGGCCCAGAGGCCATTGCCGGACTGGGCATCACGTTCCCCTTCATGAACCTCTCTGGTGCCTTTGGTGCTGCTGTCGGCGTGGGTGCGTCGACATGCATCAGCGTGAAGCTCGGGCAAAAAGACTATAAGACAGCCGAGCATCTGTTGGGTAACACGGTGACGCTGAACCTCATCGTAGGCTTGGTTTTCATGGTGGTATGTCTGGCGTTTCTGAATCCCATCCTCCGTTTCTTTGGCGCTTCTGACGCCACGTTGCCCTATGCCCGTGAGTTTATGATTGTTATTCTCTTGGGTAACATGATTACGCACATGTATTTCGGCATGAATGCCGTGTTGCGTGCTGCTGGCAAACCGCGTCACGCAATGTATGCCACACTGTTCACCGTGGGTATGAACATCGTGCTGGTCATCGCCTTTGTGTGGTGGTTCCGGTGGGGCATCCGTGGGGCAGCATTGGCTACCGTCACGTCGCAGACAATGGCACTGTGTTGGCAGATGTGGCTCTTCAGTGACAAACGGGAACTGCTGCACCTGAAGCGTGGCATCTATCGGCTGAAGGAAGACTTGGTGAAAAACATCATCTCCATCGGCATCTCGCCTTTCCTGATGAACGTCACCTCGTGCGTCATCGTTATCTTCATGAACAACCAGTTCGTACGCTATGGCGGCGATATGGCAGTAGGTGCCTATTCGATAGCCAACTCCGTGGCGATGGTGTTCTTCATGTTCGTTATTGGCGTGAACCAGGGAATGCAACCCATTGCCGGCTATAACTACGGAGCCGAGAAGTACGACCGTATGTTACGTTGCCTGTGGCTGGCCATTGCGGTGGCGACCGCCATCCTGCTGGTAGGATGGACCTTGTCGATGGTGTTCTCGCAACAGATTGCCCGGATCTTCACGACCGATGAGACGCTGCTCGAGATGTCGGCCCGTGGCATTAAACTCGATATGCTGGTGTTCTTCGTGGTCGGTTCGCAGGCCGTTATTACCAATTTCTTCCAGTGTATAGGCAAGGTAAAGATATCCATTTTCCTCTCCCTCTCGCGACAACTCTTCCTGCTGCTGCCCATGGCCTACGTCTTCCCCTTGTTCTGGGACCTCGACGGTGTTTGGTACTCGATGCCGGCCAGCGACTTTAGTTCATTCGCGATGACTATACCTTTCCTCTTGTGGTATATGAAAAAATTCAAGAAATGAAGTACGACAACATTATTATCTGCGTAGGCCGGCAACTGGGAGCCGGAGGCCACGACATCGGTCAGATGCTGGCTGAGTCCTTCCATGCAAAATATTACGACCGCGAACTGCTCAACCTGGCGGCCAAGGAGAGCGGATTCTCCGAGAAATTCTTCGAACAGAACGATGAGCGCAAAGGCTTTCTCAAAGGTCTCTTCAACGTGCAGACCGCTCACCTCAGTGGTGGAAGCATCTATGAGTCGAACTTCTCGCAAGAGAGCCTCTTCCGTTTCCAGAGCGAAGCCATCCGGAAGGCTGCTGAGGCAGGACCTTGTGTATTCGTCGGACGTTGTGCCGACTACGTGCTTCGCGACTATCCATCGATGACCAGCGTCTTCATCACGGCACCCTTCGACTATCGGATGCAGCAAGTCATGCGAAAGCAAGGACTTGGCGAACCCGCCGCACGGAAGTTCATCGAACAGGGGGAGAGCAAGCGTGCCGAGTATTATAACTACTATACGGGCCGCAAATGGGGACATGCCGCGAGCTACGACCTTTGCATCGACTCCACCCTCCTCGGACCTGAAGCCACCGCCAGGCTCATCGAACAGTTTGTCAAATTAAAGCGCGATGAAGAAGATAGGAATCCTCAGTGACACCCACGGCTATTGGGACGACAAGTACCTCTATTACTTTGAACCATGCGACGAGATATGGCACGCCGGTGACATCGGTACGATGGAGGTTGCAGAGCGACTCGCCGCTTTCCGCCCACTACGCGCCGTCCACGGAAACATCGATACGGAAGACATCCGGAGGATGTATCCCGAGAAGCTCAGGTGGAAGTGCGAGGATGTAGACGTGCTGATGACGCACATCGGCGGCTATCCCGGCAACTACGACCCGAGGATTAGAGGACAGCTCTATGCCTCTCCGCCGCAACTCTTCATCGCCGGACATTCACACATACTGAAAGTAAAATACGACAAGACGCTCAACCTGTTGCACATCAATCCGGGAGCAGCCGGCATGAGCGGCTGGCACAAAGAACGGACTTTGATAAGATTATGCATCGAAGGCAATAAATTCACTGACTGTGACGTTATTACATTAGAAGACAAAAAACATTAAAAAACAAAATAGTTATGAAGACAATCGTTATCACCGGCGGTGCCGGCTTCATCGGAAGCCATGTTGTCCGACTGTTTGTCAACAAGTATCCCGAGTATCACATCATCAACCTCGACAAGCTCACCTATGCCGGGAACCTTGCCAACCTCAAGGACATTGAAGACAAACTCAACTACGAGTTTGTCCGCATGGACATCTGTGACTTCGACGCTTTCTACAAACTCATGCAGGAAAAACAAGTCGATGGTATCATCCATCTGGCTGCAGAGAGCCATGTGGACCGCTCCATCAAAGACCCCTTCACCTTCGCACAGACCAACGTGATGGGTACGCTCTCGCTCCTTCAGGCTGCTAAGCTCTATTGGGAAAGCCTGCCCGAGAAGTACGAAGGCAAGCGCTTCTACCATATCTCAACCGATGAGGTCTATGGTGCCCTCGAGATGACGCACCCCGAAGGTATCCAGCCGCCCTTTACCACGAAGGCCAGTAGCGGCCAGCATCATCTGGCCTACGGTGAGAAGTTCTTCACAGAAGACCTGAAATATCAGCCCCACAGCCCCTATAGTGCCTCAAAGGCTTCGAGCGACCACTTCGTGCGTGCCTTCCACGACACCTACGGAATGCCGACCATCGTCACTAACTGCTCGAACAACTACGGACCCTATCAGTTCCCGGAGAAACTAATCCCCCTCTTCATCAATAACATCCGCCATCGCAAGCCACTGCCCGTCTATGGAAAAGGTGAGAACGTGCGCGATTGGCTCTATGTCGTCGACCATGCCCGTGCCATCGACCTTATCTTCCACGAAGGGAAGATTGCAGAGACCTATAACATCGGCGGATTCAACGAATGGAAGAACATAGACATCATCAAGGTACTCATCAATACCGTCGACCGCCTGTTAGGCAGAAAAGAAGGAGAGGACATGAATCTCATCACCTACGTCACCGACCGTGCCGGCCACGACTTGCGCTATGCCATCGACTCCAGTAAGCTCCAGAAGGAGTTGGGCTGGGAACCCTCGCTGCAGTTTGAAGAGGGCATCGAGAAGACGGTCCGTTGGTACCTCGACAATCAGGAATGGCTCGACAATGTCACTTCCGGCGACTACCAGAAGTACTACGACAACATGTATAAGAACCGTTAAGAAAATGGTGCCCTCCAAATTCAACACAAAAAACGTCTGCTCAACTCTTTGCCTAATTGCATGTGGTGTTCTTGCCATGTGCGGAGTTTCCAAGTTCAACAAGGAGGAGGTCGTTTCAGCATTGCTTGTTTGGGGAGCTTTTACACTTCTTTTTTCCTTAGCCTATTTGGCATCTTTAAAACGTATTACGGTGTTGGCTGATGGAGTGGAAGTCCAAAGCTACTTGCTGCCGTTTTGGAAGCGTTTCTATCGTTTTGCGGAGTTTGACTATGCTCAGAGCGACTATAGGAGAACTGGGGAGGTGCTTCGATTGATAAAAGATGGAAAGCGGCTGGTAAGTATAGATTCTCACCTATATTCCAATTATAACGAGCTAAAAGAAGCTGTTTCGGTGAAAAACAAGAGGAATTTTGTAATAAGGGAAAAGGCAGAAGTGGTTTCTGAATATGCAAAGTTATACTTGTATGGAATAACCGTTCTGTTTTTGTTCTTCATATTAACTGGGGTGGGAACTTGTTTCATCGACGTGATGGATGGAAAACCGATCCGACAGAGTATTGTTCTTTTGGGAGTCATAGAAATATTGTTCTTTGGAAGTTTCCTATTCATCCATCTTTCTAAATATAAGAAAATAGCTGTCTGGCGTGGACAAATAGAGGTGAAGCCTTTGTTGTGGCCATTCAAGGTTCGTTATTATAACCTATCCGATTTTGATGGTTTCTATTATGTGCTCGAAGAATCTAATAGTCAGTTAGGTTCGAGTGATGAGTATTCCCTTTGGCTCATGAAGGACAGAAAGTTGGCTATAAGTGTTTCTGAAATAATGTATAAGAATTATGAGCAACTGAAAAATGCTCTTCAAACTGTTAATTGTTTGGGGCAACTGAAGTTCTCTGGTTTCCAGGCATTGAAATATTATTTGGGTAAAAAAATATAACTGAACATGAAAAAGATTTTGCTGTTAGGCTCAGGCGAACTGGGCAAGGAGTTTGTAATCGCTGCCAAGCGCAAAGGTCTCTATGTGGTGGCTTGTGACCGTTATGCCGGTGCCCCTGCCATGCAGGTGGCCGATGAGTTTGAGGTGTTTTCAATGCTCGACGGCGATGCCTTGGAGGCTGTCGTCCGTAAGCATCAGCCCGACATCATCGTGCCGGAGATTGAGGCCATCCGAACCGAGCGACTCTTCAAGTTCGAGGAAGAAGGCATACAGGTCGTGCCGTCGGCTCGTGCCGTCAACTACACGATGAACCGCCGCGCTATCCGCGACCTTGCCTCTAAGGAACTGGGCCTTCGCACTGCCAAGTACTTCTATGCCAAGACATTCGATGAGTTCAAGAAAGCTGCCGACGAGATTGGGTTCCCGTGTGTAGTGAAACCTTTGATGTCGTCGAGTGGTCACGGCCAGAGTTATGTCCATAACGATGACGAACTGGAGGCCGCTTTCCGCGAAGCCATGGAAGGCAGTCGTGGCGACGTTCGCGAAGTCATCATTGAAGAATTCATCGACTTCGAGTCGGAGTTCACGTTGCTCACCGTTACTCAGAAGAACGCTCCCACCATCTTCTGTCCGCCTATCGGCCATGTGCAGAAAGGCGGCGATTACCGCGAGTCGTGGCAACCCTATGCCATCTCCGACCAAGCCCTCAAGCAGGCTCAGCACATGGCAGACCAAGTGACGAAAGCACTGACTGGTTATGGCATCTGGGGTGTAGAGTTCTTCCTGACCAGACAGGGTGAAGTAATCTTCTCCGAGCTGTCCCCACGTCCACACGACACAGGAATGGTGACCCTTGGCCATAGCACCAACCTGTCGGAATTTGAGCTTCACCTGCGTGCCGTATTGGGATTGCCCATCGCTGAAATCAAGCTTGAACATGCAGGAGCAAGCGCCGTCGTGCTGGCGCCCGAAGACAGTGACAAGCCTTTCGAATACAATCTTGTCGATGCGCTGAAAGAACCCAACACCCGTGTCCGCATCTTCGGCAAGCCCGAGGCTCATCGTGGCCGCCGTATGGGTGTCGTTCTTTGCTATGACGATGTGAATGCCGATGTGAATGCCCTGCGCGACAAGGCCAAGCGGCTGGCCGTCACGGTTCTTGGTACTGACCCGTATATGAAAAAGTAAAAATGATAAAGACACTACATTCCCTTCGGTTTGTATTCATTATGTTCATTGTGCTGTCCCACATCATCGGGCCAGCCTTTGACTTCGGAGGGGAATGTGGTGTTTCTTTCTTCTTCGTGCTGAGCGGCTTCGTCCTTTCGTTGGCTTATGGCGAGCGAATCCGAGAAGGCTCCTTCCGGACGGTGCCCTTTGTCAAGAAGCAGTTGCTGAAGTTTTACCCTCTCCATCTGCTGACGATGTCGGCGATGTTGGTGATGGATGCCCGTCTGGGCGTGTTCTACGAATGGTATCGGCTGTTGCCGAATGTGCTCTTGCTGCAGTCGTGGATACCCGACGACAGCTTTTTCTTCGTCGCCAACGGCTCTTCGTGGTTTCTCAGTGACATGCTGTTCTTCTACCTTGTGTTCAGTGCGCTCTTTCTGTTCATTCACCAGTCGTCGGTAAAGGGGCTTGCCCTCTTTGGCAGCTTGTGCCTGCTGATATATGTGCACCTGGCAGTGAGCGTACCCGAGGAGAAGATTAATGCCATCCTCTATGCTTCGCCTGTCACACGTATCATTGAGTTTATGCTGGGCATCGCACTCTTCCGTTTTTATCGGTCGGATGTCAGCAGACGCTGGAGGACTTGGCTTGAAAGCCGGACAGAACTGATGAAGAGCCTTCTTGAAGTTCTGATGGTTCTTATCATCGTCGGCTTCGCAACGGCTTATCCGCAACTCTCTCCACGCCTGCGTTGTGCCAGTCTGTTCTGGCCTCTCGCACCCGCTATCATCTTCCTCTTTGCTACTGTCGACCGTCAAGGTGGGTTGATAGCACGTTGGCTCCACCAGCCATGGATGCTGTGGCTGGGCGGCATCAGCTTTGAGATTTACCTTCTCCACATGCTCGTGATGCGCGTCACACAGAGTGTCTATTTGCTGTTAGGCTTTGAAGGTGTTGTTCCTACGCTTCTTTCTGTGGTTGTGAATACCGTCCTGACCATACTTGTCGCATGGCCAGTGAAGAAATATTTTGTCGATAAAATATACGGAAAGTTGATAAAGCACGTTATATAAATATGAATGCAAGAATTATTGACCTGCCGAAAATAACAGATCCGCGCGGCAACCTGACGGTCTGTGAGGGCATCCACAATGTACCTTTCGACGTGAAACGCGTCTATTGGGTCTACGACGTGCCGGGAGGAGAGAGCCGAGGAAGCCATATGCACAAGCACTGCCGGGAGTTCATTATTGCCGTCAGCGGTTCGTTCTCAGTAACCGTCGATGACGGAACAAAGCAGAAAACCTTCATGCTGAACCATCCCTATCAGGGCCTACTCGTTGAGGCCAACCAGTGGCGTACGCTTGAGGACTTCTCATCGGGAGCCGTCTGTCTGGTTTTGGCTTCAGAACTCTTCAGCGAGGAAGACTATATCCGCGACTATCAGGAGTATTTGAAATACTTGGAATGTTTGAAATAATAAGATATTCTTCAGAACATGCCGACGAATGGAATGTTTTCGTGGCCGCCTCGAAGAACGGAACCTTCCTCTTCGACCGTCGCTACATGGACTATCATTCCGACCGCTTCAGTGACCATTCGTTGATGGTCTATTATGAAGGGCGGCTTTATGGTTTGTTGCCGGCAAATGAAGAAGGTGACTGTTGGGCTTCGCACAGAGGACTGACCTATGGCGGTCTCATTATGGACGCGAAGGTGACGGCAGCCCTCACGGTGACCTTTTTCAGGGAATTGAACGAATACCTCCACCAGCAAGGATTCCGTCGCGTGCTGTATAAGTGTATTCCTTGGATTTATCATCAGTTGGCTGCGGAGGAAGACCTCTATGCCATTTCGCAGACTTGTGATGCCCGACTTGCCGAGCGTGACTTGGGCACTGTCATCATCCAACGCAACGCCATCCGATGGGAGCGCGTGCGTCGTCGGGCCTTGAAACGGGCACAAGATGCGGGGATTATGGTTGAGCGGAGCGATGACCTTGCCGCTTTCTGGAAGGTATTGGAAGACAATCTCGCCCTGAAATACGACTCTAAGCCTGTCCACACCTTAGAGGAAATGACATTATTGAAGTCGCGGTTCCCAGAGAATATCGTGCTTTATTTGGCAAAAAGGGATGGCGAAGTACTCTCGGGCATTCTACTCTATGTCACTGCTCAAGTGGCAAGGGCACAATACAGTTCTGCCACTCCGCAAGGAAAACAACTTGGAGCCATCGACATCACCTACGACCGAATCATCAACCAAGACTATCGCCACTTGCCCTATTTTGAATTTGGAACGTCGGCACTTGACCATACGAACCATATCAACGAGTCCCTGGTCTTCCAGAAAGAAGGCTTTGGGGGACGCACGTTCTGCTGGGACCGCTACGAGTGGGAGATAGCATAAGAAATGAGGAATGATAATGAGGAAAAGGCAAATTGAATACCTCTCGTTGAAGCGAGTGACTGAGATGCATGCCGAGGAACTGCAGCAGGCCGTAAAGCAGGTTGTTGCCAGTGGCTGGTACCTGCAAGGAGAGGCTGTGAAGCGTTTTGAAAGCGACTATGCGCAGTTTGTCGGTAAGAAGCATTGTGTCAGTTGTGCTAACGGACTCGATGCGCTGACCCTGATGCTACGCGCGTATATAGAAATAGGTGTACTGAAGGAAGGCGACGAAGTCATCGTTCCTGCCAATACCTATATCGCCACCATCCTCAGCGTCACCACCAACAACCTTAAACCCATCTTGGTTGAGCCGCGTCTGGACACCCTTCAGATCGACGATGCCCTCATCGAGAAAGTCATCACAAAGCGGACGCGTGCCTTGCTCATAGTCCATCTCTATGGTCGGCAAGCCTACACGGAGCACATCGGTGAAATCTGTCGTAGGCACGGCCTCTTGCTCTTTGAGGATTGCGCCCAAGGACATGGTCTCGCGGTTCACGGAGAGGCTCAGGCACATAGCTTCTATCCTGGCAAAAACCTGGGTGCACTGGGTGATGCCGGAGCCGTCACAACCGATGACGACCGCATTGCAGACATCATCCGGACTCTTGGCAACTACGGTTCCTCGCGGAAGTATGTATTCCCTTATATCGGGAGGAACAGCCGCATGGATGAAGTGCAGGCTGCCGTGCTCAGTGTGAAGCTGAAGTACCTGGAGGAAGAAAACGAAAGTCGACGGCAGACGGCCCGGTACTATTATGATAATATCCGCAGCGAAAAGGTTCTGCTTCCTTATAAAGACCTGACGGACAATGTCTTCCATGTCTTCCCAGTCCTGTGTGAGGAGCGAGATCGGTTGCAGGAGTATCTTTCAGGCGAAGGCATTCAGACCGTGATACATTATCCGATACCGCCCCATAAGCAAGCGTGTTATCGGGCGTGGAACCAATGGTCGTTCCCCATTACCGAACAAATCCACCGCGAAGAACTCAGTCTGCCTTGCAACCAGACACTTACGGCGGACGAGGCAGCCACCATTGTCGAGGCTGTCAACCGTTTTCAATAATTGTTATCTAAATAGACAAGTTGTATCAGAGGCGAATGAAACATTCGCCAAAGTTTTCTTATTCGTCTTCGATAAGGAATTCATACTCATCGAAGTCGGGGACCTGTGGCTTCTGGTCAGATTTCTGCGAGGGCATCTGTTTCAGCTTGCCTTCTTCGTCGAGCAGTCCGTAGGTCGTACGGAGCACGCTGAACTCCGTTCGGCGGTTGAGTTGGTTGCAAGCCTCTTGTTTATCGGGATCGTCGAGGGCTTTGATGAAGTCTTCCGTCAGCACGTCATCCTCGTGGAGCCATGGGAATTTTTCTGTGAGTTTCTTACGCACCACCTTCGGCTTCTCCTTACCATATCCAACGGCTGTGACGCGGTCTTCGGCGATGCCGTTGGCAAAGAGATAGTCGGTGACCGCCTCGGCGCGACGTTGCGAAAGCCGCTTGTTATACTCCTCCGAACCTTTGTAGTCGCAATGCGAGGACAGTTCGATGGTGACGTTCGGGTTCTCAGTGAGCATCTTTACCAACTCGTCGAGGGCTGCCGTTGACTCGGGTCGCAGGGTGGCTTTGTCGAAGTCGTAGAAGATGTTTTCTATTAGCACCGGCACGTTGATGGCAGGCAGCGGGAACTGCAGCGTATATTCTTCAGACTCGCTGACAGGTCTGACTTGCAATTCCTCCTTGTGGTTGAGGAAACCTTTGCAAGTGGCCAGAAACAGGTAGTCGACATCTGGCTTGACGACATAGGTAAACGAACCGTCGCCCTTCACGCCAACCTTCTCGTTGGTTCCGTCGTTGCCGATGATATAGACGACAGATTCTTGCAGTTCGTAGCCATCCTGTTCATAGACCCAACCCTTGACGGCCTGTACGATTTCCGGATTTTCGAAACTGTAGATATGGTCCCAGCCTCTGGAGTCGCCCCGGTTTGACGAGAAGTAGCCGCGGTTGTAAGGACCTTCGAAAGTCATTCCGAAGTCGTCGCCCTGTGAGTTCAGTGGATAGCCCGGGCGCTCAATACTGTATCCTTTGCCGTCGGGTGTGGGATGGGCGATGAAGATGTCGAGTCCGCCGAAGCCCGGGTGGCCGTCGGAGGAGAAATAGAAGTCGCCGTTGGGGCGGAAGACGGGGAACATCTCGTTGCCTGGTGTGTTGATTGGTTCGCCCAGGTTTTCTACTCCGCCCAGGCCGCTTGTGGTGAGTCGCACTCTCCAGATGTCGAGTCCGCCAATGCCGTCGGGCATATCGCTGACAAAGTAGAGCCATTCGCCGTCGGGCGAAACTGCCGGGTGTGCATAGGTAGAAAGGGTATCTTTGGTGATGGCGAGGGGGGTCACTTTTCCCCACGCAGCATCGGAACGGCTTGAAGTGACCACTTGGGCATAGCGTGGATAGGAGGGGTCGGTGACACACTGTGTGAGATACATCGTGCGTCCGTCGGGAGATATCGAGCAGGCTCCTTCGTCATAAGGGGTGTTGATGCCGCCGCTGACCGCTTCAGGCTTGCTCCATTTTCCTTTGTCGTCCTTCTGTGAGACAAAGATGTCGGCGGCTTTCGTTCCGGTGATGCCGCTGAGTTCGTCGCCGTTGGCCTCGTTGCGTGTGGAGGAGAAGTAGAGTTGGTCGAACTGGTCGCCGAAGAGCATGGGCGAATAGTCTGCCCTGCGGGAATTGAAGATGTCCTGTCGTTTCACGGTATAGCGTGAACCGGCTTTTTTCCATTCCGCAGCATGTTGTGCGGAATAGAGACCGTTGCTGGCCAGCAGGTTGCCGGGCAGCGAGTCGAGGACAATCTGGAACTCTGTTGCAGCCGTCTTGTAGTCACCGTTTCTGAGCAATTGGCGTCCGTAGGCCAATCGGTCTTCGGGACTTGCCTGTTCGAAGCGGATGGCGTTGCGGTAGGCAGAGATGGCCTTCGATGTGGCATTGATTTTCTCGTTGCAGCGAGCCATCTTCAGCGCTATCTGTCCTCGTTTGTCACGTTCCTTCGCGGGCGTCATCGAGTAGGCGCGTTTGTATTCGCTGGCGGCATCGAAGTATTCGCCGATGGCCATGTATTTCTCTGCCTTCTTCAGATGCTTCTCGGCACCGCAACTGAAAAGCATCAGACACAATAGGCACAGCAAGCTGTACCTTGAGCCTGATGCCATGTATATCTTAAGCAATCTTCTGCGTTCCATTCCTTATACATTATTTATATTATAACGCAGAAAAGCCGTTATTATTGCATCTTGTCGAAAAATCAACGGTCGGCGACGTATTCGGGCAGGTGGAACTCGTAGGTCTTGTCGAAGAACTGTCGCACGGGATTGATTTCGAGGAAGGTTGTTCCGGCATTCTTTCCGAGGTTACCGCTGAGGTAGGCGATGCGGTCGCTTATCTTGATAAATCCTTTCTGCCGGAGCATACGGATGGCTGCCGTGAACATGATTTCGGGCGACACATGCTTGCGTTGGGAAATGGGGATGACGCCGTAGGAGAGGTTCAGCAGCCGCTGCGTCTTCTCTACATAGCAGATGGCGAGGATAGGGGAGGGGCCTCGGAAGGCAGCCAGGTGGCGCACGGTTTCACCCGAAAGGGTGTCGGCGATGATGCCTGCGGCTCCGAGTCGGCGTGTGGCATCGATGGCAGCATGTGCAAGGAACTCTTTCTGCGAACAGTCGGGGCGCAGGGGAATCTCGAAGTCGTGCAGAGCAAGACGGTCGGTTTCGGCTTGTTCGGCGATGGCTGCCATGGTCTTTACGGCTTCTACGGGATACTTGCCTGATGCCGTCTCGCCCGAGAGCATCAGTGCGTCGGTGTTCGAATAGATGGCATTGGCGATGTCGGTCACCTCAGCGCGAGTGGGTCGAGGGTTGTTGATCATCGAATGGAGCATCTGGGTAGCCACGATGACAGGTTTCTTCTTATCCACGCACTTGCGGATGATTTCACGCTGAATGCCCGGTATCTTTTCCAGGGGCACTTCGATGCCGAGGTCGCCGCGTGCAATCATGATGCCGTAGGAAGCATCGATGATTTCATCGATGTTGTCGACACCTTCTTGGTTTTCAATCTTCGAGATAATCTTGATGTCGGAGTGGTGCTCGTCGAGGATGCGTTGCACGGCGTGTACGTCTTCGGCGTTGCGCACGAAGGAGTGGGCGATGAAGTCGATGTCTTCTTCGATGGCGAAGAGGATGTTCTGCCTGTCTTTCTCGGTGACCGATGGCAGTTGTATGTGTTCGCCCGGGATGTTGACGCTCTTTCGCGAGCCGAGCGTTCCGTCGTTCAGCACCTGAGCTACGAGCTTCTCTCCTGTGTTTTCGGTGACGCGCATGGCGAGCTCACCGTCGTCGATGAGTATCTGGTCGCCGACGCGCACATTGCGGGTGATGTCTTTATAGGACATGTTGATGATGTCGTGGGTTGTTTCCATCTCTGGTCGTCCGAAGATATTCACCACTTCGCCCGTCTTGTAGCTGATGGGACTTTGCGTGGTAGTGGTTCGGATTTCCGGTCCCTTGGTGTCAATCATCAGGGCGATGAGTTGTGACGTCGCGCGTACATTATTTATTACTTTTCGCATACCTTCGGGTGTTCCGTGGGCAGTGTTCATGCGAACGACATTCATTCCTGCGAAGAACAGTTTTCTCAGGAAGTCCTGGTCGCAGCGATAGTCGCTAATGGTACAGACAATCTTAGTTTTCTTCATATTCTTTTATTTGTCAACAATAAACATTCCTATTTCTTTGCATACCCCACGGGATTGTTGAGCATGAGAACGTCGCTGTCGCCCAGCTGTAGCTCTTTCTTCAGTTGTTCCTTGTTCATGGTGGCACGAGGCACTGTGGCCAGTCCGAGCGCCGTGCAGGCCAGGCAGATGTTCTCCGATACATAGCCGGCATCCATTGCTCCGAGGTCGCTGTGGTTGCGCACCTTGCTGACGTCGCTGGCCATGACGAGACTGACGGGAGCCGTAGCGGCAAATTCCTGGCGGTCGGCTACGAGGGTGCGCAGGTCTTTTGCCGAGACCTTCACAAGGCTGTGGCTGTCAGCGTCGTAGCGCCATGCACCGTCAGCTCTGCAGACATAGACGGTGATGTCCTGTGCGTTGATGGCAGATGGAGCCGTGATGCGCTGTTCGTCGGGTCGGTTGATGCCGCAGGCAGCCCACAGCAGTTGTGAGAGTATGTTGTCGGAGATGTCCCGGTCGGAATATTCGCGCACCGACTGGCGTTTGTCGAGAGCTTCGAACAGGCTCATCTTCACTTTCTTGTTGGGTTTGGGCAATGGTTTTGTCTCTTGAGCCGCAAGGGTTATCGCACAGAACATTCCCAGGGCGATGGTGATCAGCTTTTTCATGTTTCTTTGTTTCATAAAATCTTTCTGCAAATATAGTAATAATTAGTGGAATGGACAAGGAAAAATCGAAAAAAGGTGAAAAAATATTTGGCAGTTTCGCCGATAATGTGTAAATTTGCGTACAAAAGCGTACTAACTGTTATTTTTATTATACTAACCCTTTAAAAAGTAGTGTCATGGCTTACAAAATTATTGACGTCGAAGGAATCGGCGAAGTGTATGCAAAGAAGCTCATCGCAGCTGGTATCGAAACCGTAGAGGCTCTTCTCAAGGAGTGTGCCAAGCCCGCTGGCCGCAAGGCATTGGCAGAAAAGGCCGACATCTCTCCGAAACTCGTTCTTACCTGGGCCAACCATGCCGACCTGATGCGTATCAAGGGTGTAGGCCCACAGTTCTCCGAGCTCCTCGAGGCTGCCGGTGTAGACACCGTGAAGGAACTGCAGCACCGTGTGGCCGAGAAACTTCAGGCCAAGCTGGAGGAAGTAAACGAACAGAAACACCTCGTCGGCCGCGTACCTGCTGTCGTCGAAGTAGAGAAGATGATAGCCCAGGCCAAGGAACTTCCAGCAGTGATGGAATACTAATCTTCATGATGGAAGTCCGCAGGGTTATTCTTATCTGAAATCTTAACAACTGGCATCGGCGAATGAGTCCGATGCCTATTTTTTTAGTTCCCTTCGAGTGTGTTTTCAGGGATTTCTGATTGTAACTTTCCACCATAAAGCCCCCTTTTTTATGCAAAAAACTTAAAAAAATTTGGGTATCCCGTAAAAAAGCATTATATTTGCAGACCCTTTTATAAGGTGTAAAGTAAAAAAATATAACAATTTAACTTTAGTACAAATGACAAAAGCTGATATTATCAACCAGATTGTGGATGCGACGGGTGTGGGAAGAAAAGAAGTTACAGCCGTTGTAGAAGGCTTTATGATTGCCGTCAAGGATAGTCTTATTGAGAAGCACGAAAATGTCTACCTGCGAGGATTTGGCAGCTTCAATGTGAAGAAGCGCAAGGCCAAGACCGCCCGAAATATAAAAGCCAATACCACCATTCAGATTGCGGCTCACGAGATTCCGAGTTTCAAGCCCTCGAAGAGCTTCCTTCAGGAGATGCGCGGCGAATAAAAGAGGCTTTCACTATCGAGAGATAACTCACAAAGTATTAATAACATATAAATCATTTAACAGCTATGCCAAACGGTAAAAAGAAAAAGGGCCACAAGATGGCAACTCACAAGCGTAAGAAGAGACTGCGCAAGAACAGACATAAGAGCAAGTAAGCTGTTCAAGTCTTTAACGATGTTGGGTGATGGAGGAATGGCAAAATGAAAGCCGGTCGCCATCACCCAATTTTGAACCCTATCATCCCCTCATCATTTTAAAAACCTAACAAGAAGAAAAGAAATGACAAGCGAAGTAGTAATCGACGTCCAGCAGAAAGAGATTTCGATTGCCCTGCTCGAAGACCAGAAACTCGTAGAGTATCAGACCGAGCCCCGGCAAGCGTCCTTCTCCGTTGGCAACATCTACATTGCGAAGGTTAAGAAACTGATGCCAGGTCTTAACGCTTGCTTCGTCGATGTAGGCTATGAGCGCGAAGCCTTTCTTCACTATCTTGACTTAGGCGGTCAATTCAATTCCTTTGCAAAGTACCTCAAGCAGGTGCAGAGCGACCGGAAGAAACTCTATCCCTTCGCCAAGGCCGTGCGCCAGCCCGAACTGCCCAAGGACGGTAGCGTGCAGACATCGCTCACCGTCGGACAAGAAGTGATGGTGCAGATTGTCAAGGAACCCATCTCTACAAAGGGCCCCCGGCTGACGGGCGAAATATCCTTTGCCGGGCGATACCTCGTCCTGGTGCCCTTCGGCGACAAGGTTTCAGTATCTTCCAAAATAAAGAGCGGCGAAGAACGCGCGCGCCTGAAGCAACTCATCCACAGCATTAAACCCAAGAACTGCGGCGTCATCGTCAGAACCGTCGCAGAAGGCAAACGGGTAGCCGAACTCGATGCTGAGCTCAAAGTACTCAACAAGCGCTGGGAGGACGCCATCACCAAAGTACAGAAGACACAGCAGCGACCCCAACTGATATTCGAAGAAGAAGGCCGGGCCATCGCCCTCATCCGCGACATCTTCAACACCTCCTTCGAGAGTATCCACATCAACGACGAAGAAGCCTACCACGAAGTCCGCGACTATGTATCGCTCATTGCCCCCGAAAAAGCAGGCATCGTAAAACTCTACACGGGCAACGTGCCCATCTTCGACAACTTCAACGTCACCAAACAAATTAAGTCAGGCTTCGGACGTATCGTCAACTTCAACCACGGTGCCTACCTCATCATCGAACACACCGAGGCCCTGCATGTAGTGGATGTAAACAGCGGTATCCGGACAAGGAATGCCAACGGACAGGAAGCCAACGCCCTCGACGTGAACCTCAGCGCTGCCGACGAACTGGCACGCCAGCTCCGACTGCGCGACATGGGCGGCATCATCGTCGTCGACTTTATCGACATGAACCTTGCCGAAGACCGGCAGCAGCTCTATGAGCGCATGTGCGAGAGTATGAAGCAAGACCGTGCGCGCCACAACATCCTTCCGCTCTCCAAGTTCGGACTCATGCAGATCACACGCCAGCGCGTCAGACCCGCCATCGACGTCAACGTCGAAGAAACCTGTCCCACCTGCTTCGGCTCAGGAAAAATCAAGTCGAGCATCCTCTTCACAGAACAGCTCGAAAGGAAAATTGACCAATTAGTCAACAAGATTGGCATCAAACGCTTCTATCTGCACGTCCACCCCTATGTGGCTGCCTACATCAACCAAGGCTTCATCTCCATGAAGCGCCGCTGGCAGATGCGCTATGGCATGGGCGTACACGTCATTCCCTCGCAGAAGATGGGCTTCCTGCAGTACGAGTTCTACGACTCGAAACGGCAGTTCATCGACATGAAAGAGGAAATAGAGACGAAATGAAAAAAAGAAGGCCGCAAGGAAAACGCGAATTCCCTGCGGTCTTTTTTTCTTTAGTCAAAAAAACGCTTCCGACGTACCGAAACAATCTGTCGCAGCCTCCGACTCTTAGCTTTGGAAACCCCGAAGCTATCTATCGCCATCCTTACCTCAAAGAGATAACACGATTATCAATGTGAGATAACACGATTATCAATGTGAGATAACACGATTATCAATGTGTGATCATCCGATTATCAGTGTGTGATCATCCGATTATCAGTGTGTGATAACACCCGTTCCAATGTTTGGAAAGACCCTCGGGACTATGATATCGTCTGGTCAATCATAAAACTTTTACCTCCAGAAATCGTTGAGTGAAACTATAGTTGAAAAAACTTAATTTATTGCTCTGGATGAAGCGTAATTGGAGGGTTTTGTGTATATTTGCATTCGTAAACAAAACCGCTTGAAAAAATGATACAGATTGGTGACAAGGCCCCCGAGGTGTTGGGGCGCGACGAGAATGGAAATGAAATCCGCCTGAGCAGCTATGCCGGACGGAAATTGGTGCTGTATTTCTACCCGAAGGACATGACGGGAGGGTGCACGGCAGAAGCCTGCAGCCTGCGCGACCACCATGCCGAGCTGCGCCGCCAGGGCTATGAGGTGGTGGGCGTGAGTGTCGACAGCGAGCAGTCGCACCAGAAGTTCATTGCCAAGAACGGGCTGCCCTTCCCGCTCATTGCCGACACCGACCATCGGCTGGTCGAGCTGTTCGGCGTGTGGGCCGAGAAGTCGATGTACGGCCGAAAGTATATGGGCACGCTGCGTACGACCTTCATCATCAACGAGGAGGGCATCGTGGAGACCGTCATCCAGCCCAAGCAGATAAAGACCAAGGTGCACGCCGAACAGATATTGGAAATGGTATGAAAAAGCTGATTGTTTTGTTGCTGGCCGTCGTTGCGTTACAGTCGTTGCAGGCTCAGCGTGTGGCCTATCCAGGTGGCAAGAGCTACCTGTTGCGAGTAGAACTGACGGACAAGCGCGGCTCAGCCTATTCGTTGAAGCATCCCGAGCGGTTCCTCTCCGAGAAAGCCCTGCAGCGCAGGGAGCGACAGGGGCTGATGGTCGACTCCACCGACCTGCCCGTCTCGGCACGCTATCGAGAGGCTGTCAGCAAGACGGGTGTGACGGTTGTCGGCCAGAGCAAGTGGAACAACACGCTGTTGGTACGCTCGTCGTATAGCGAGGTGGCAGCCCGCCTGCTCGAACTGCCCTGTGTGAAAAAGGTTACCGAAGTGCTTGTCACCCCTGACAGCATCTATCCGCCCCAGCGGTGGGAATACAAGAAGGAACCCTCGCATACCGATACCCTCAACGCCAACTACTACGGACCTGCCCGAAAGCAGATTGAAACCCTCGGCGGCATTCCCCTCCACGAAGCTGGCTTCCGCGGACAGGGTATCACCATTGCCATCCTCGACGGCGGATTTATGAATGCCGACAGCATACCGCTCTTTCGTAACACTCACATCCGGGGCGTCAGGGATTTCTCACAACCCCGCAACGACAAACCCTGCACAGAACTCGACCACGGAACGATGGTGCTGTCGTGCATGGGAACGAACGTGCCCGACGTCTTCGTCGGTACAGCCCCCGAAGCCGACTACTGGCTCATCCGCACCGAGAGCGGCTATTTCGAACAGACCTGCGAGGAAGACTTCTGGACGATGGGAGCTGAGTTTGCCGACTCCGTAGGTGTCGACATGATCAACTCGTCGTTGGGCTATAACCGTTTCGACAAGGACATGCACAGCCATGAGTATCGCGAACTCGACGGACATACGGCATTTATCTCCCGCACCGCCTCAATGCTCGCCCACAAAGGCATCGTGCTCGTCAACAGCGCAGGCAACGAAGGTTCTGGCACCTGGAAGAAAATCGGCTTCCCTGCCGATGCACGAGACATCCTCACCGCGGGAGCCCTCATGACCACACTCGTCAACGCACCTTTCAGCTCACTCGGACCGAGTGCCGACGGGCGCGTGAAACCCGACGTGATGGCCATCGGAAACCCGTCGGCTGTCATCAACGGACGTGGCGAAATAACCACCGCATCGGGAACCTCCTTCGCATCGCCCATCACATGTGGCATGGTGGCATCGCTTTGGAGCGCCATGCCACAGCTCACTGCCTACGAGCTGATGGACCTCGTACGCCGCTCTGCCGACCGCTACAATTATCCCGACAACGTCTTCGGCTACGGCATCCCCAACTATTGGAAGGCGTATGAGAGGGGGAAATGAGGAATGAGAAATGAGAAATGGGGAATGAGAAATGAAAAATGAGGAATGAGAAGTGTTTCTTGTTGACAGATGACAATTTTAGCATAATAGGTATGAACGCAGACCGCGAGGCCCTCCTCCCCTTGGGGGAGGACGGGAGGGGTTCCGCCTTGACCCTCTATGAACTCAACAACCTCGTGTCGGAGACCATTGCACTGGAACTCTCGCAGGAATACTGGGTAGAAGCTGAACTCTCAGAGGCCAGGGAGGTCAGAGGACACTGCTACATGGAACTCGTCCAGAAGGAGGAAGGCACCAATACCCCCATCGCACGTGCCTCTGCCAAATGCTGGAAGAACAAGTGGATGCTCCTCGGACCACATTTCATGCGCATCACCAGACAGCAGCTCCATGCGGGCATGAAAGTGCTGCTGAAAGTCTATGCCAACTTCCACGAGGCTTACGGCTTCTCATGGATTGTGACCGACATCAACCCCGAATACACTATGGGCGACATGGCACGTCGCCGACAGGAAATCATCAGGCAGCTGAAAGCGGAAGGTATCTTCGACATGCAGCGCGAACTGACGCTGCCCCTCTTCCTGCAGCGTGTAGCCGTCGTCTCCAGTGCCACCGCCGCTGGTTATGGTGACTTCTGCAACCAGCTGGCCGACAACGAATATGGCTTCCGCTTCACCACCCGTCTGTTTCCTGCCATCATGCAGGGCGAACAGGTGGAAGAGAGCATCATCGAGGCCCTCGACGCTATCAATGGCGAGACTGAGCAATTCGATGCCGTCGTCATCATCAGGGGTGGGGGAGCAACCGCCGACCTCAGCGGCTTCGATTCCTTGCGGCTGGCAGAGAACGTGGCACAGTTCCCACTGCCCATCATCACCGGCATTGGGCACGAACGCGACGAGAGTATTATAGATATGGTATCGCACACGCGCGTGAAGACACCCACGGCCGCCGCCGCCTTCCTCATCGACCACCTGCATCAAGTCCTCATGCGTATCGAGCGTGCCGAGGAACGCACCGCAACCCTCGTCGGCCGGCGCATGGACTACGAACGTCTTCGTCTGGTGCGGCTTGCCGAGAAGCTGCCCGTGCTCTTCTCGCTTGTCAAAACACGCCAGGGCGCAAACATCGACCGACTTGCACAGCGCATACCGCCCGCCCTGACCGCACAGATGACAAACCTGCGGCATCGCATCGACCTCCTCTCACAACGGCTCGCACCACTCCCGTTGCGGTGTATGGCCGTAGAGAACCACCGCCTCGACCTGCTTGCACAGCGCGTCGAAGCCCTCAACCCTGAACGCCTGCTCAGACGAGGATATAGCATCACTACTCTCAACGGGCACGCAGTCAAAGCAGCCTCACAGATCCACGACGGCGATATCATCGAAACCCGACTGGCTGAAGGAAAAATAACAGCAACAGTAACTCAAATCCATAACTCACCAATGTCCACCACCGATTCCTCCAAGTAAGGGGGAGGATGAAATGACGTTCATTTTGTGAATGTTATCATGTCACTCCCATGGAGGAGGGATCGGGAGTGGGCTTCACTTAACAACTATGAAATACGAAGAAGCCCTCAAGCGTCTGGAGAAAATAGTCTCGCAGATGGAGAACGATGAACTCGACATCGACACGCTCAGTGAACAACTCAAGGAAGCTCAACAACTTATCAAACAATGTCGTGACCGTCTCACCAAAACCGACGAGGAAATCAAAAAACTCCTCAATGAAGAGCAATAAATACGGTTAAAGTGTGAAGTAATGTTAAATCATAGACTTTTCTTTAGAAAAATTTGCAATTATGCTTATGATTTATTAAATTTGCGGTGATTTTTGTTTGATTTCGTATGTTGTCGAAATCGTTTGAGGTTGGAGCGTCCTGCACCAACCTCTTTTTTTCGCAAAAAATTTGGTGGTTTCGCGAAAAGTCATTAACTTTGCAGCCGAGTTAATTAAATAAATAACGAATCATTTAAACTTTTATTGCCTATCGACGAGAATTTTACTTCAAGAATTTAAAAATTAAAGTAAAATGAAGAATCTGAAAGAAATGTCCGACGAAGAGTTGGCATTGTCTTATGTTGAAGGTAATAATAGAGCTTTCGATTTGTTATTGTCACGCAATCAGTCGAAGTTGTTCTCGTATATTCTGTATGTCGTTCGCGACCGCGACACGGCGGAAGACATATTCCAGGAAACCTTCGTCAAGGTCATCACGAAACTGCAGGAACGACGCTACACCACGAGCGGAAAGTTCAGCGCGTGGATTATGCGCATTGCCCATAACGCCATCATGGACTGGTATCGAGAGCAGAAGGCCGATCGCGTCATAGAGGCCAACGAAGAAAACGACCTGTCGAACCTCGGTTCCAACGACGACCTGCTTGAAGCAAACATCGAGATGGAGTTCGTCAACGCACAGGTGCTCACCGAAGTCAAGCAACTCATGAACCTCCTGCCGGCTCCGCAGCGAGAGGTCGTCTTCATGCGTTACTTCCAGCAGCTGTCGTTCAAGGAAATCGCCGAAGCCACAGACGTCAGCATCAACACAGCACTGGGACGGATGCGCTATGCACTGCTCAACATGCGCCGCATGGCACGCGAACATCATCTCCAGCTGCAACTGTCGTAAAGTTTTTTTTTTGATTTACAGCCGCTTCAAATTTTTGATTTACAGCCGCTTCAAATTCCCAATGACCGCTGCCGGGGCATGGGCTTTGAAGACGTAGCTGCCAGAAACCAATACATCAGCCCCAGCCGAAACAAGGCGAGGAGCTGTTTCTGATTGTACACCGCCGTCGACTTCGATGAGGGCATGTGAGCCGCAACGGTCTATCATCGAGCGCAGCCGGCGCACCTTGTCGATGGAATGTTCGATGAAAGTCTGTCCGCCGAAGCCAGGGTTGACACTCATGATAAGCACAAGGTCGGCATCTTCGAGCACATCCTCAATGGTGGAGAGACTCGTGGAGGGGTTCAGGGCCACACCGGCCTTCATGCCCGCTGAACGAATCTCCTGAAGCGTCCGGTGCAGGTGGGGGCAAGCCTCCTGATGGACCGTCATCATCATCGCTCCCGACGCTGCCGTCTGAGCTATGTAGCGTTCGGGATGGACTATCATCAGGTGAACGTCGAGGGGCTTTTTGCAGATTTCCTTCACCGCCTTGATAACGGGAAAGCCAAAGGAAATGTTCGGGACGAAAACACCATCCATCACATCCATGTGAAGCCAGTCTGCCTCACTGCCGTTGATCATCTCTATGTCGCGCTTCAGGTCGGTGAAATCAGCCGACAGTAGCGATGGCGATACCAATACTCCCATACCTTATTCTTTTATGTGTTCCTTGCAAAAACTCAGGCAATGGCCATCGTGTTGTATTTTAAGGAATTGTAGGCATAGGCAATTTGCCGTATGATTTGCAGCGTTGTCTCGGATGGTTTAAAATCTTCAGATGTAAAATACTCCATAGGCACTTTCATTTATTTTTGTTGATTGATTGAAAAAACGGCCTTCTTGGCCCTCTTACATCTTTATAACGCAGTTTTTTTCGATTTATTACATCGAAGGCAAAAAATATTCAGAAGTTTTTCAGTAACTCTCTCTGTTGCGGCTGACTATGACGTAGATAATGACCGGAGCCCCCACCAGGGGAGTGACGGCATTCAGTGGAATGATGCCTGAGGTAGGGGAGGTATGGCAGAGTAGGTTGCAGAACAACCCCGTCATACTGCCCAGCAATAGTGTAATAGGCAGCAGCAGACGGTGGTTCTCCGTACCTATGAGCAGGCGAGCCATGTGGGGAACGGCCAGTCCGATGAAAGCAATAGGTCCGCAGAAGGCTGTGCTGACAGATGAAAGTATGACAGTTACTGAAATAAGAAGGGTGCGCAGTCGGCGGACATTCACACCGAGGTTCTCTGCATAGTCTTCTCCGATGAGTAGGGCGTTGAGTGGCTTCACCAACAGAAGGGCACCCATCAATCCCACGACAATCAGACTGGCGAATATGGGCATCATCTCCATCGTCACACCGCCGAAATCACCCATTCCCCAGACCATATACGAGCGGACACCTTCCTCCGTTGCCGAGAAATTCAGGATGGTGACGGCTGATGACGTCAGGTAGCCTACCATGATGCCGATGATAATCAGCATCACAAAGTTGCGGACACGCGTGGAGAAGAATAAGATGATGGCAGAAACGGCGAAGGCTCCCACAAAGGCTGCCGACAGAATGGCTGTGTAGCCGCTTACTGAGAATACTTTCGTAGAGGCCTGTCCTCCCATGGCAAGCATCATAATGGCAACGCCCAGCGACGCTCCATTGCTGATGCCGAAGATGCCTGGGCCGGCAAGAGGGTTGCGGAATGCCGTCTGTAACAGCAGGCCGCAGCAGGCCAAGGCAGCTCCTACAAGGATGGCGGTAAGGGTCTGTGGAAGGCGGGTTTCCATGATGATGAATTGCCAGCTCTCGCGTCCGGCCCCCCTGCCGGTAAGGATGTTCCACACTTCGCCAGGCGGAATGTCAACGGCTCCCACAGTCAGATTGAGCAACGAGAGTACTGTCAACGCCAGCACTGAACACAAGGCATAGACCATACCGCGGGAAGGTAAAAGGTGGTTCCTCATCATCAATTTTTTTGCAAAAATACAAAAAACAATTCATACTATCGTGCTTTTCGCCAAATCTTTTGTAATTTTGCAACTGATTAGAACAAAGAAACGAAGAAACCATGACGCAGAACCAGTTTACACGCACACAGATGATGATGGGAAAGGCCGCTATGGACACGCTGGCACAATCGCGCGTGGCTGTCTTTGGCATTGGAGGCGTCGGAGGCTATGTGGCTGAGGTTTTGGCAAGAAGTGGGATAGGGGCCCTCGACCTCTACGATAACGACCGAGTCAGCATCAGCAATATCAACCGTCAGATCTATGCCCTTCTCTCCACCGTAGGCCGCTATAAGGTCGATGTGGCACGCGAACGCATACACGACATCAATCCCCTGTGCACAGTCAAAGGCTTCACCATGTTCTACCTTCCTGAAAATGCCGACGAGGTGGACCTCTCGCAGTATGACTACGTCGTCGACTGCATCGACACTGTGAAGGCAAAACTTGAACTGGTTCGCCGCTGTCATCGTTTGGGCGTGCCACTGCTCTCGTCGATGGGCGCCGCCAATAAACTCGACCCGACAGCTTTCCGTGTGACGGACATTTCGGAAACCGCTATCGACCCTTTGGCACGCATTATTAGAAAGAAACTTCGTAAGGAAGGCATCTTCCATCTGAAAGTCGTATGCAGCATTGAAGAACCACTGCCGCCCGTCGAGAAACCGGAAGAACGGCAGTCGCCGCAACCTGACGCACCCCGGCGCGACATCCCTTCGTCGAATGCTTTCGTGCCAGCTGCCGCAGGCCTCATCGCAGGGGGAGAAGTCGTAAAAGACCTCATTAACCGAGCCGGCACCATGCGCCTCTGAGGTTTTTTACTTTTTCACCTTTTCACTTTTCACCTTTTCACTTTTTTCAATATTCACTTTTTTCAACATTTCACCTTGCAACGCACTCCAGAAGAACTGTCCGACGAACTTCGCCATCTTGTCCGTCAATTACAGGCAGCAGGCCGCAATGACTTGTTGCTCAGGGCCATCACTGTGCCTGTTCTTGAGGAGTTACGCATAGAGGCGGCACGAGGACGTTTGAGCCATCTGGAGATAACCGCTGACTACCGTTTCCTACTCACTGACTATGGGAAGGAAGTAGACCTCGATCCCGTCCATAAGGCTGTCTACTTGCTGTTCCTTCGCCATGAGGAGGGCATAGAGTTCAAGCGTCTCGCCGATTACCGATCGGAACTGTTGTATCTGTATAAGGAAACTGCCAACCGAATGGACTATGCCAAGATTGTAGAGACCGTTGACCGGTTGACTGACCCGACCGACAACGCCATCAACGAGAAGTGTTCTCGAATCAAACGGGCCTTCCTCTCGTTGATGGATGAATACTCCGCCAGCTATTATGTCATCAGCAGCCATACGCGTCGCCATATAGAAGGTACTGCTTCGGCTGTTTGGTTCGAACGCCTCAAGAGCGTTTCACTGCCCCGCCATTTGGTTTCAGGACTCCCCAATAGACTTTAAGGAAACAGTCTGCCAACAGGCATCAACCTGTTGGCAGACTGTTTGTTATAAGTTCGTTCGGTGACTTACTTCAGGTAGTCATCGAAATACTGTGAGATGCGTTGATGGAGGTGGAAACTCTGCCTGCCCCTCATGTTGTGTGGCTCACCGGGATAGACCATGAAATCGGGTTGAGTTCCGTTCTCAATACAGGCGGCAATAAATGACAGACAGTGTTGGGGTACCACGGTGGCATCGTTATAGCCGGTGATAATTTGCAGCTTTCCCTTGAGGTTGGCAGCCTGGTTGATGAGCGATGTCTTTTCGTAGCCTTCGGGATTGTCCTGGGGGGTATCCATATAGCGTTCCCCATACATCACTTCGTACCATTTCCAGTCGATGACCGGACCACCAGCCACACCCACCTTGAAGACATCGTTGTGGTTGGTCATCAGCGAAATGGTCATGAAACCGCCAAACGACCAGCCATGAACACCGATGCGATTCTTGTCTACATAAGGCAGCGACTGTAGGTATTCGATACCTTTCATCTGATCTTGCATTTCAATTTGTCCAAGCTGGCGGAAAGTAGCCTGCTCGAAATCCCGGCCGCGGTTTTCCGAGCCTCTGTTGTCGATGATGAACATCAGATAGCCTTTCGTGGCCATATACGACTCCCAGCCACGACTCATATAATGCCAGGTGGCATCGACACAATGGGCATGAGGACCTCCATAGACATAGACGATGGTCGGGTATTTCTTTTGGGCATCGAAGTCGACAGGCTTGACAATGCGATAGTAGAGGTCGGTTTCGCCGTCGGCAGCCTTCAGCGTTCCACATTCAAAGGTCGGCTGTTTATAGTCTGTCCATGGGTCGTCAGCCGTGAAGAGAACCTTTGCACCTTGTTTCTTACCTTTCAAATTGTCCGTATTGGTGACCTCAATGATACGTGGAACCGTGGGCTCCTGATAGCTGTCGACAAGATAGCTGCCGCTGTTTGAAAGGGTGGCATAGTGATAGCCGCGTCCGTTGTCCAGAGGTGTCCGCCTGCCGTTCTTGACACTCACGGCATAGAGGTTGCGCTGAATGGGTGAGGCTTCGTTAGACGCAATGATGACGCTCTTGTCCTTTTCGTTGAAACCAACGAGTTCCATGACGACAAACTTACCTTGTGTAAGCTGTTTGACTTCCGTTCCGTCCACATTATATATATATAAGTGATTATAGCCGTCGCGCTGACTCTGAAGAATGAACTTGCTCTCGTCCCACGGCAGGAAGGTGATGGGGTGGAGGGGTTCAACGTATTTCTCACTGGTTTCGCGATAGAGTTCAGCCTTGCGTTCGCCTGTTGCAGCGTCATAGCTGACGAGGCGGCAGTCGTTCTGGTCGCGGTTGAGCTCAAACATATAGATGGTCTTCGAGTCGGGACTCCATTGGATGTTGGTGAAGTAGCGGTTGGTGGAATCGCCAGCTTTCAGATAGACCGTTTTCTTTGTTTGCATGTCGTAGACGCCGACAGTCACTTTGTGGGAGGTTTCTCCGGCCATCGGGTACTTGTCGGGCTCATAGGAGGCTATCCGCCGGGAGATATCCACTTGAGGATAGTCGGCAACCATCGACTGGTCCATCCGATAGAATGCCAGCCGTTGTCCGTCGGGACTCCAGAAGGTTCCTTTACTGATACCGAACTCGTCGCGGTGAACGCTCTGTCCATAAACCAACTCGCGTGAACCGTCTTTTGAGAGTTGTGTTTCTTTGCCCTCTCGGTCGAGGACGTATAGGTTATGGTCGCGAACGAAGGTAACGGCACGCGATGCAGGCGACCAGTCGGCATGTTCTTGTTTCTCTGCAAGCTGTCGCCAGACGATGATCTTCGACTCCCAGCTTACCAACAGCCGCTCCTTGCCATTGCTCAGCAGCATGAGCTTTTGGTCAGGGTAGGGGAACTTGACATCCATTAAGTGTCGTATCTTGTGTTCGGGCGATGTGCCAGCCCAGCGTTCCACAAGGTTCAGCTGCAGGAATGGCTGTTCCACTCCGGTCTTGGAATCAACGAGGAAGCACTGTTCAACATCTGTGCGGACAAGTTGGTCGCCCCACCAAATGTAGTGGCGGTTTTTTGGAACCATGTTCCAGTAGTTGTTTCCGCCAAAGTTGAGGTCTTCCAGGGTGAGCAGGCGGTTGTCGGGCACTTCTTCCTTTATCGTTGCAAACTGTGCCTGAGCGGACATAATGGAAAACATCGCTGTAGCCATTGTGAAAACCAGTTGTTTAATCTTCATTTTCAAATCTCCTTTCTTTCTTGTCGAAGCTGCGTTTTGTCTTGTAGTCCTTGCTGCCATTGCGACCAGGCTTTTGGGCGAAGTCGGACTTTCCAAAACGTCCATCTCGACGGGGTCTTCCGTCTCTGCTGTCATCGCGTGAGAATTTCCGTCTGGATTCTTTGCCGTGCCAGTCTCTGCGTTCCTCGCGGCGAGGTTCACCCAGATAGTTTTTCTCGAACGAGTGGAACTTGAACGAGCGGATGTCGCCTTCCTCGTTTTCCTCCTCTTCCTCAAAGCGTTTCTTGAATTCACGTTCTTTCTTGAAGCGGTGCTTCTCGGCCATTGCCTTCTTTTCTTCTTCGGTCTGGACGATGCCGCCTTGTTCGCGGAAGACTTTCATCTTGCCTTCGAACATGGAGTACTTGCGGAATTCGCATTCCAATGAGCCATTGTAGACGGGAATCTTAATGGAAGGCTTCAGTCCTATCTGCTCGAAGCATTCCTCTCGATAGGAGAGTATCCATGCGTCGTTGCCACCGAAGGAGTGCTTGAGCCGTTCGCCAATCATCTTGTAGGTGCCCAGCAGGTTGGGAGTAGAGATACGCTCGCCGTATGGCGGATTGGTGACGATGATGGCTGGTTGGGCAGGCTTCTCGAAGTCCTTGAAGTCTTGCTGTTCGATGGTCACACTCTGTGTCAGTCCGGCAGCGCGTACGTTCATACGGGCGGTGTTGACGGCCTTCATGTCGATGTCATAGCCATAGATGTGGTGGTCGAAGCCGCGTTCTTTCGAATCGTCGTTGTAAATCTCCTCGAAGAGGTCGGCATCGAAGTCAGGCCATTTTTCAAAGGCAAACTCCTTTCGGAACACCCCCGGTGCGATGTTTCTTGCGATGAGCGCGGCCTCGATGGGCAGAGTGCCAGAACCGCACATGGGGTCGATGAAGTCACATTCGCCTTTCCATCCGGTCATGAGGATCATTCCTGCAGCCAACACTTCGTTGAGCGGTGCTTCAACAGACTCTTGACGATAGCCGCGGCGATGCAGGCTTTCACCGGAGGAGTCCAGTGAGAGTGTTGCTGTGTCTTCGGCGATGTGGATATTGAGGCGGATGTCGGGATTGGTTACAGAAATGTTTGGACGGTCGCCGGTCTTCTCGCGGAACTGGTCGACAATGGCATCCTTCACCTTGTAGGTGACGAAACGCGAGTTGCGGAACTCTTCCGAATAGACAACGGAGTCGACAGAGAAGGTCTTGCCTTTCTCGATGTATCGGCTCCAGTCTATTTTCTTCACCTCGTCATACATGTCTTCAGCCGAGCGGGCCTTGAAATGGGCAATAGGCTTGAGAATGCGAATGGCCGTGTGTAATTGGAAGTTGGCACGATACATCATCTCTTTGCCGCCGGTGAACGACACCATGCGTCGGCCAATCTGCACATTGTTTGCACCCAGTTCTGTCAGCTCTTGTGCCAGAACGTTCTCAAGTCCCATGAATGTCTTAGCAATCAGTTCAAATTCCTGTTCCATCGTTGTATTCAAAATCTATGTTATCTGTTTTTTCTATCTTATATTTCTTGGTATTGGGGCGCATGTCTTTTGTCACCCAGACGTTGGCTCCAACGACACATCCCTTGCCGATGGTGATACGTCCGAGAATGGTGGCATTGGCATAGATGATGACGTTGTCTTCTATAATCGGATGGCGGGGAATGCCCTTGATGGGGTTGCCTTCTTCATTTAAAGGAAAACTTTTTGCTCCGAGTGTAACTCCTTGATATAGTTTTACATGTCTTCCTATGATACAAGTAGCTCCGATAACAACACCTGTGCCGTGGTCGATGGTGAAATACTCACCGATGCGGGCACGGGGGTGGATGTCGATGCCCGTCTCGGAATGAGCCATTTCTGTAATCATGCGGGCTATGAGGGGAACGCCCAACTCATAGACTTCGTGGGCAATGCGGTAGTTCACTAAGGCCTTGATGACAGGATAGCAAGCCATGACTTCTTCGCGACTCTTGGCCGCGGGGTCTCCGTTGTAGGCTGCTTCTACGTCTGTTGCAAGTGTCCGGCGGATTTCTGGCAGTTTTTCGATGACTTTCATGGCAATCTCCTCAGCCATGCACCGCTGGGCATTGCGTTCCTCGGCCGTCTCGTCCTCTTTGTCGCAGGCGTAGCAAAGACCGGCCCACACCTGCTCGCTCAGCAGTCGGTGCAGTCGCTCTACGTTGACTCCGATGTGGTAATGGATGGTTTGCTCGTTGACGGTAGACTTTCCGAAAAAGCCCGGAAAGAGGATGGCGCGTGTCAGGTCGATGATTTCTTCAAGTGCCTTTCCAGATGGAAGGGGATTTCCGTTGCGGTGCTTGTGCATAAGACCTCGCAGGCTTTCTGGACTGGAAAGCTCATTCACGGTGGCTGTCAGCACGCGGTTCAGATGTTGGGTGTTCATCTTTGACTATGAGAAAACGTGTATCAGTAAAATTATTTGCAAAGGTACATATTTTCCTTGAAATGACAAAATATTCATCCGCTTATCATCGAAAAAAATGTTGAATGGCAGCCTTGGCATTACCCAAGGGTAGCTTTGGCTGGGTGCGTGGGAAGCTTTGGCCGGTGCACGTCAGCCTTTCAGGTCTCCCATGGTTGTCATGTCGCGTTGGCTTCTCTGGCATGTGTAGGTATCGTGGGGAGTTTCTGCCGAAACGCCTTGCTTGATTTTGTGGAAATGAATGCGGATGTGCCTTTAATTTGTTTACTTTTGCCGAGTTGTGTTAATTGTTTGTTAGATAAGATATTAAGTATATTTGACAGAAGCGTTTTGCGTGACCAAAATTGAGACCTGTTTTTGGTCTCGTTGTGACCAGCCTTTGGTCTCGTTGTGACCAGCCTTTGGTCTCATTGTGACCAAGCTTTGGTCTCATTGTGACCAAACTTTGGTCTCATTGTGATCAGCCTTTGGTCTTGATATTCTTTCTCGTGGTTTTCGGTATATGGTATGGTTTTGAAAGGTTTCGCTGCATGTTTACCTAATATACGGTGCTTCTTGAACTCCGTGGACTGCATGTCTGTCGGCAGTGACATCCATATGTCAAAACGTAGTTTCTGCACACGGAAGTTAAAGAAGTTGCGCAAATGCGCTATATGCGTTAAATAATGCTTAAAAAAGGTTTGTTTTCTGTCGAAATGTTTGTAGATGAGCAAAAAAAGCCGTACTTTTGTACGTCTTTAGAAAGGGGCAAAACGCGTCAGAACGAAAATAAACGGCCTTCTGGACGATTTTTCGACAAAAAGGGTGCCCTTGAAGTGAATACAAGCATTAATGTAAAATAAAGAAAAATGGACGACAATCAGACCTTCGACGGTATGCAGACCGTCGACAATGACAGAATTATCAAGATTAACATTGAGGAGGAAATGAAATCCTCCTACATCGACTATTCGATGTCAGTCATCGTGGCACGTGCGCTTCCCGACGTGCGCGACGGCTTCAAGCCTGTGCACCGCCGTATCCTTTACGGTATGGCTGGTATTGGTAACACTTCCAACCAACCTTATAAAAAGTGTGCCCGCGTGGTGGGTGAGGTGCTCGGTAAATACCATCCTCATGGCGACTCCAGTGTCTATGGTGCCTTGGTGCGCATGGCTCAGGACTGGAACATGCGCTATACCCTCGTCGACGGACAAGGAAACTTCGGTTCGGTTGACGGTGACGGTGCTGCTGCCATGCGTTACACCGAATGCAGACTCTCAAAGATGGGCGAGCATATCATGGATGACCTTGACAAGGACACGGTCGACATGCAGAACAACTTCGACGACTCCCTCCAGGAGCCGACAGTGATGCCCACTAAGATTCCGAACCTCCTCGTCAATGGCGGAAACGGTATTGCCGTGGGTATGGCAACGAACATCCCCACCCACAACCTCGGCGAAGTCATCGATGGATGCTGCGCCTATATCGACAATCCTGACATCGATACCGAGGGACTGATGAAGTATATTCCTGCTCCCGACTTCCCAACCGGCGGATATATCTATGGATTGCAGGGCGTGAAAGACGCTTATGAGACCGGCCGCGGACGCATTGTCATGCGCGCCAAAGCCGAAATAGAAAGCGACGATCATGGCGACCGCATCGTCATCACTGAAATTCCCTACGGTGTCAATAAGCAGCAGCTCATTGAATATATTGCTGACCTCGTAAAAGAGGGTAAGCTCGACGGCATCTCGAATGCCAACGATGAAACTGGCCGTCAGGGTATGCGTATCGTCATCGACGTGAAGCGCGATGCCAACGCCAACGTCATCCTGAATAAACTCTTCAAGATGACAGCCCTGCAGAGTTCTTTCTCTGTCAACAATATCGCACTGGTGAAAGGACGCCCGCGCCTGCTCTCACTGAAGGAGTGTGTGAAATACTTTGTCGAACACCGTCACGATGTTACCATCCGTCGCACACGCTTCGACCTGAAGAAAGCTCAGGAGCGTGCCCATATCTTGGAAGGCTTGATCATCGCCGTGAACAATATAGACGAGGTCGTTCATATCATTCGTCAGTCGAAGACGCCCAGTGATGCCCAGCGTAACCTCGAAAGCCGCTTCAGTCTTGACGAACTGCAGTCGAAAGCCATTGTCGACATGCGCCTATCGCAGCTCACCGGCCTGCGTGTCGATCAGTTGCATCAGGAGTTTGACGAATTGCAGAAACTCATTGCCGACTTGCAGGAAATCCTCGACAACCCCGAGCGCTGCAAGGAAGTGATGAAGCAGGAACTGCAGGAAGTGAAGGAGAAATATGGTGACGAACGCCGCACAAAGATTATCCCTGCCGAACACGAGTTCAATGCCGAGGACTTCTATCCCAACGACCCTGTCGTCATCACCGTCAGCCATCTCGGATATATCAAGCGCACACCGCTGTCAGAATTCCGCGAACAGGCTCGTGGCGGCGTCGGCTCGAAAGGTGCCAAGCACCGCGAACAGGACTTCACAGAGTTCATTTATCCTGCCACGATGCACCAGACGATGCTCTTCTTTACGAAGAAAGGTCGCTGCTACTGGCTGAAATGCTATAATATTCCCGAGGGCGCAAAGGACTCTAAGGGTCGCGCCGTACAGAATCTGCTCAACATTGAGCCGGACGACAGCGTGAATGCTATCCTGCGACTCCGTGGCCTTGACGACGAGAAGTTCATCAATTCTCACTATGTTGTCTTCGCCACGAAGAATGGTACGGTGAAGAAAACCTGCCTTGAGGCATACTCACGTCCGCGTACCAATGGTGTCATAGCCATCAATATCGCAGAGGGGGATGAAGTCGTCGACGTACGCCTCACCAACGGACAAAATGAATTGATTCTCGCTAACCGCAACGGTCGTGCCGTCCGCTTCAACGAGAACCGCATCCGCACGATGGGCCGCGTGGCAACAGGCGTCATAGGTATGCGTGTCGACGATGAAGACGATGCTGTCGTCGGAATGATTGTCGTCAACGATGCCGAGAAGGAAACAGTGATGGTTGTCAGTGAGAACGGTTACGGAAAACGTTCGCAGGTAGAAGACTATCGTGAGACCAACCGCGGTGCGAAGGGTGTGAAGACACTCAATATCACCGACAAGACAGGACGACTCGTAGCCATCAAGAACGTGACAGACGACAACGACCTGATGATCATCAACAAGAGTGGCATCACCATCCGCCTCGCCGTCAGCGAGTGTCGTGTCATGGGACGTGCCACGCAGGGCGTACGCCTCATCAACCTTGCCAAGAAGAACGATGTCATCGCCAGCGTCTGCAAGGTGATGAGTTCCGAACTCGAGGCCACGGTCGAAGAGGAGAGCCGCCAGAAGTGGGCTCGCAAAAATGAAGACTTTATGAACGAAACAGCCCCGAAGGCTGATGAAGACATCGACGAAGTAGACACTGACGAGGATGAGTTTGATGCTGATGCTCCGATGGTTGCCTTCGACGATGAAACAGATGAATAGTATAAACCTTTAAATTTATAACAATTATGAAAAAGTTTTTGATGATGGCTCTGATGGTACTGGGTGCCACGAGCGTCTTCGCCGGTGACAGCCCGGCTCTGAAGGCAGTCATGAGTGCCAAGACCTATGCCGAGGCAGAGGTGGCACTGAAAGCTAATCTCTCACAGATGGTCAGCGATGCCGAGCGCGCTAAGGCCTATAATAAGCTGGTCGACCTCTCCATGAGAAAAGTCGAGGAAGAAGACAACAAGAAAGCAATGGCAGGCATCGCCGTCAGCAGCAGCGATGCTCCTAACGTTGATGAAGTTGGCCTCTATCAGGCCCTCTATAATGCATTCGTCAATGCCCAAGAGTGTGACAAATATGACGTGAAGCCCAACGAAAAAGGAAAAATCGCACCGAAATTCCACAAGAAGAACCAGGATCGTCTGAACAACCGCCGTCTTGACCTGATCAATGCCGGTGTGTTCTACCAGGACAAGGAAGACAAGGAGGCTCAGTTCAAGTTCCTTGACCTTTTCGTCGAAACCGCAGAGCAGAGCCTCTTTGGTGACGCACCGAAAGGTCTCGCTGAAGAGAACCTTGGAAACATCGCTTTCTATCCTGCTTACAATGCCCTTTTGAATAAGGAATACCAGAAAGCTGAGCGCTATGCAAAATATTCGCTCAACGACTCTGTTCATAGCGAGAATGCCTATGCCGTCATGCTCGACGCTATGCAGAAGCAGCTCTCCACCAAGCAAGACTCTCTGGCCTATGCCCAGAAACTGGAGAACATGTATCGTGAGAACCCGAACAAGAATGTTATTTTCGAAACGCTTTGCGGAGTCTATTCAACAATGGATAATAAGCCTAAACTGCTCTCTCTCATTTCCGAGCGTCTTGCTCAGAACCCCACCGACTGGGCAGCCCTGGCTTATCGCGGACAAATTGCACAGACCGAGAAACGCTTCGATGATGCCATTGCCGACTTCACGAAGGCTTCGGCATCGCAGCCTGAGAATGTATTCCTTGCTTCCGCTCTCGGTATCTGCTATCTTGAGAAAGCACGTGAGATTGAGATGAACGAACAGGATGAGAACAACCGTATCTCAACGGATACAGAGTCCAAGCGAAACGAGCTGCTGAAGGTCGCTGTCAAGCACTTCGAGAATGCCCGCCGTCTGGACAAGAACATGGATTTCCGCCACAATTGGGCTTATAACCTCTACAACTGCTACTATGTGCTCTATGGTGAGGACGATGCTCGCACCAAGGAACTGGAAGCTTTGCAGAAGTAGGTCGGTGGAAGATTCCATCTAACCAATACGACAGAGGGGGACGGGAAGCTATTGTCCCGTTCCCCTTTCTTTATTACTAATGGGTCTTTCCTGTTTTCCCAGATGGACAATATGGAAAGGCTGTAAACACAAACTCCAAGCGAGTATAAGATGACGCAATTCGGAAGATATACACCATGAAGAAGGTAGAAAGATTGTTCTTAACAGTCCTCTTCCTGACCCTGACGCTGATGGCACAGGCTCAGAAGAAGGAGATATCTGCAGCCAAGCTAAATATCAAGAACGGGACTAATCTTGAAGCTGCAGAAAAGTCGATTCGGGCCCTTCTGACCGATTCGACAAACCGACAGAACCCGAAATTATGGCTTCTTTTGCAAGGGGCTGTCAAAAAGCAATATGACGTAGGCAATGAGAAACTCTATCTGAAGCAGCAATACGATACTGCTCAATTGTTTATCATCGCCAAGAAGATGTTTGACATCCTTGAAAGTTTCGACTCTATCGATGTCCAACCGGATGAAAAGGGGCGTGTCCTGCCGAAATACAGGAAGAAACATGCCGAATTCCTTGATCCCTACCGGCAAAATATCTATACCGGAGGTTCTTTCTTCATCCGTAAACAGAAATTCCAAGATGCTTACAATATGTTCGAGACCTATCTCGAATGTGCCAACCAGCCTTTGTTCGAGAGTTACGACTATGCCAACCAAGACCCTCGAATGCCAGAGGCAGCCTACTGGGCAACATACAGTGGCTTTAAACTGAATAAACCACAACTGGTTTTCCGTTATGCTGACCTTGCCCGAAAGGACACGGCTCATGTCGAATACCTGTTGCAATATATGTCCGAAGCTTATTTTGCGTTGGGCGACACCGCAAGATGTATCAGCATTTTGCAAGAAGGATTGCAGGCCTTCCCGACTAATTCCTATTTCACACCTCGCCTCGTCGACTACTATTGTAATGAGAAAATGTTCGATGAAGCCTTGAACATTGTTGACGAAGCTATTCAAAATCATGAAGATAACTGGATTTATCGTTTTGCAAAAAGCACCATCTTCCTCAACACCGGACGACTCGAAGAATGCATCGCCTTGTGCGATGAACTCATCGAGACAAATGAAAATCTTACCGATGCCTTCCATAATGCTGGTATGGCATACTATCAGTTGGCCCAGAATAAGTGGAAAGAAATCGACGGCGACCGTCAGAGACGCGAGGAAGTACTCGACCTCTATCGTCGCGCTTTGGCATACCTTGAGCGTTACCGCTCATTGGCTCCTGAGGCTTCTGCAAAATGGGCAATGCCGTTATATACCATCTATCTGAACCTCAACATGGGAACGGAATTTGATGAAATGGAGAAAATTGTTTATCAACTATCTGGTGAATAATGAATAATGACATCTTAGGCAGCCTTCAACAGAAAACCCTTGAGCGCCTCAACCGCCAGGGAATAGACGAGTTGAATCCTATGCAGCAGGCTGTAGGCACTGCCTTCCGTGAGACAGAAGGCGACATACTGGTCCTTTCTCCGACAGGAAGCGGAAAGACTTTGGCTTATCTATTGCCGCTCATTGAGAAGATGGATGCCGACAGCAACAGTGTTCAGGCTGTAGTCATTGTCCCAGGGCGTGAGCTGGCAATGCAGTCGGCACAGGTACTTGCTGAGCTGCATTGTGGCATCAGGGCCTATGCCTGTTATGGCGGGCGTGCGACAATGGATGAGCATAGGGAACTTCGCAAAGTGCTTCCACATATCATATTTGCCACACCGGGACGATTGAACGACCATCTGGACAAAGAGAACATTCAGGCAGCAGACATTCGCTATCTTGTCATCGATGAATTTGACAAATGTCTCCAGATGGGGTTCTATAATGAGATGAGTCGGTTGCTGAGACGTTTGCAAAACGTCCGTAGGCGAATACTCCTTTCAGCCACCGAGGCGGAGGGCATTCCTGATTTCATTCGTTTGGAACATGCCCGTCGACTCGATTTTCTTAACCATGAGGAGCAGGTGTCCTCACGCGTACATATATATAAAGTACACAGCCCTTCCAAGGACAAATTGGAAACTCTGCGCAGCCTGTTGCTTGGCTTTGGAGCGTCCTCGAGCATTGTATTTCTGAATTATCGTGATGCTGTTGAACGAGTGGCTTCTTATCTCAGTGAAGAAGGGTTTACGGTGAGCCTCTTTCACGGTGGCTTGGAGCAGAAACAGCGCGAAGATGCCCTATATAAATTCTCCAATGGTTCGGCAAACGTCCTGGTCGGAACCGATCTCGCTTCCCGTGGGTTAGATATTCCGAACATCGAACATATCGTCCACTATCATATACCCGAAGGTGAAGATGGTTATGTTCATCGTGTGGGGCGTACTGCCCGGTGGGATGCCCGGGGAAATGCTTATTTCGTCCTTGGTCCGGAAGAACAAGTGCCTGAGTATGTGACGGATGTAGTGGCAGACTATCCTCTTGTCGAAGCTGCAGAAGACCAGCTTCCACCGAAGCCACTTATGGCAACTGTTTACATTGGAAAAGGCAAGAAAGATAAACTCTCAAAGGGAGATATCGTGGGTTTCCTTTGTAAGAAGGGAGGTTTGAAGAGCGATGAGATTGGACGTATTGATGTGAACGAACGTTTCACCTATGTTGCCGTTCGTCGTGAGCGGGTAGGGCAGATGTTGCGATTGGTGAGCGGTGAGAAAATAAAAGGTTTGAAGACACTTGTAGAAATGGTCAAGTAATCTCTGGTGTTTATGCTAAAAAAGTTTATCAAATATTTGCTGTTCTCAAATAAAACTCGTATCTTCGCAGCGTTATACTAATTCAAATAATATTCAAACTCAATAAAACAAGCGAAAATGAAAAAGTACAATTTCAACGCAGGTCCTTCAATGCTTCCGCGTGAAGTGATTGAGAACACAGCCAGACAGATTCTCGATTTCAATGGCTCAGGTCTTTCTTTGATGGAAATAAGCCATCGTACGAAGGACTTCCAGGCAGTAATGGACGAGGCTATGGTACTTGTCAAGGAACTGTTGCAAGTTCCTGAGGGTTACACTGTTGTCTTCCTCGGTGGTGGTGCTTCCCTGCAGTTCATGCAGGTTCCCTGTAACTTCCTTGTTAAAAAGGCAGCCTATCTCAACACCGGTGTGTGGGCAAAGAAAGCCATGAAGGAAGCAAAGCACTTCGGTGAGGTGGTTGAGGTGGCTTCATCTGCCGATGCCAACTATACCTTCATTCCTAAGGGGTGGTCGGTGCCTGATGACGTTGACTATCTCCATATCACGACCAACAATACTATCTATGGTACAGAAATCCGCAAGGATCTCGACGTTAACGTTCCGCTCATTGCCGATATGTCTTCTGATATCTTCTCGCGTCCCATTGATGTCAAGAAATACGACTGCATCTATGCCGGTGCTCAGAAGAACCTCGCCATGGCTGGTGTGACCATTATCATTGTGAAAGATGAGAAACTCGGTCGTGCACCTCGTGAGATTCCTACAATGCTCGATTTCCGCACCCATACCGAGAAAGGTTCGATGTTCAACACACCGCCGGTGGTTCCCATCTATTCGGCTCTCGAGACCCTGCGCTGGATTAAGAAGAACGGTGGTGTGGAAGCCATGGATAAGCTGGCGCAGGAGCGTGCTAAGATTGTTTATGATGAAATCGACCGCAACAAGCTCTTCCACGGTACTGTTGCCGAGGAAGACCGTTCGCTCATGAACATCTGCTTCGTTCTCAATGACGAATATAAGGATTTGGAGAAACCTTTCTTCGACTTCGCCACCGAGCGCGGTATGGTCGGCATCAAGGGTCATCGCTCTGTAGGAGGCTTCCGTGCTTCTTGCTATAATGCGCAAACCATCGAAGGTGTCAAGGCTCTCGTAACTTGCATGAAGGAATTTGAGGCAACTGTTTGATTATGAAGGTACTTGTTGCAACAGAGAAGCCTTTCGCCGGCGCAGCTGTCGAAGGCATTCGTAAGGAAATAGAAGGGGCTGGCCACGAGCTGGTACTCCTTGAAAAGTATACCGAGAAGGGGCAACTGTTGGAGGCTGTGAAGGATGTGGATGCCATGATCATTCGCTCCGACAAGGTAGATGCAGAAGTCTTGGATGCAGCCAAGCAGCTGAAGGTTGTCGTCCGTGCCGGTGCCGGTTACGACAATATTGACCTCGCCGCAGCCACCGCTCACAACGTCGTGGCAGAGAACACCCCAGGTCAGAATGCCAATGCCGTTGCCGAACTCGTCTTCGGCCTACTGGTCTATGCCGTTCGCAACTTCTACAATGGCAAATCGGGCACGGAATTGTTGGGAAAGAAACTCGGCATCCTTGCTTTCGGTAATGTCGGTCGTAATGTGGCCCGCATCGCTAAAGGTTTCGGCATGGATGTATATGCCTACGATGCTTTCTGCCCAGCTCCCGTCATTGAGGCCGCCGGCGTTCATGCCGTGGAGAACCGAGAGTCATTGTTCGAGCAGTGCGACATCGTATCCCTTCATATACCGGCAACAGCAGAGACACTCCAAAGCATCAACCACGACCTGGTGGGCAAGCTCAAGAAAGGCGGCATCCTTATCAACACAGCCCGTAAGGAAGTTATCGACGAGGCAGGCCTTATCCAGCTGATGCAAGAACGTGAGGACTTGAAGTATGTCACCGACATCATGCCCGATGCTCACGAAGAGTTCCTTCGGTTCGAAGGCCGTTATTTCTCAACACCAAAGAAGATGGGTGCTCAGACCGCAGAGGCCAATATAAATGCAGGTATAGCTGCCGCCAGACAGATCAACGCCTTCTTTAAGGATGGTGACACCCGTTATCAAGTAAACAGATAACGCAGAATGTAAGTGGATATACTATTCGTGTAGAAATCTCAAATCGTTTCAAATCAGATGATTATTATTGATTTGGAATGATTTGAGATTTCTTGTTGTTAGAAGACTCTCCCAAAGCGAATTCCATCAGCCGCATTTCTTCCGTAACACCCTGCCTGTCAGTAAGATATAAAGAATTTGATAACTTTTAGGGTGAATTTAGGGGATTTTTCGTCTATAAAAAATGATTTTCTTATTTCAGGCTATTTTTGGAGGCAGAACACTTGTTTTCTTTATTTTTGTGGGACGAAGCTAAGTTTCGGGTTGGGCTGGCTTCTGGGTTTAGTTGAAGAAGTTCCAGCTGATGCCGAGCCGGAGGATGCTTTCGTTGAGGGGATAGTGGGGCGTGAGGAAGTAGTTCCGGTTTCCGCTGCCTGCATTGGCGTGGCTGTAGAGTACGAAGAAGCGTGTACCCTTCAGACAGAAATTAGCGTATGCATTGACTATCGGATAGTCACCGATGTCTGTCTTCTGTTCGTATTCTTGCGTGACGAATTGTCCGAGTATCGGGCTGTAGTCGGGCGCATGATATTTGGTGAAGTAGCGAGCGTCGACGCCCAGGTCGCAGTGGAGGACGCGTGCGATCTTAAATCTCAAATATAGATTTGTGTAGATGTTGAGGTCGGGTAGGGGTAGTGCTTCGTTGTCAGATGACTTCTGGTAGGTGATGATGTTGTCCCAATGGAGCGGTCCAAGCTTGAAGTCTTGACGGAGTGAGGCGGTGAAGACGTTGATGGGACTGCCTGCCTGACGCACTGCCACGGTGTTTTCATTTCGTCCGTAACTGTCCGTAATGGTGTAGTTTCCTGCGAAGTAGGTATATTTGTCGATGTTGTCGACGGCGACTCGCAGTGATGTCTTTGTCTTTTGATAGGTCATGTTTCCCTCGATGTGGGAATGAGTCTGGAAGTCGAGGGTGTTGTCCCACCATAGGTGTTTGGAGTGGTAATTGCGGTAATAGAATGTTGGTTCTTCGCGGTGCATATATGCATTTGCGGACAAAGTGACGGTGTCGCCGAAGAGTCGGAAGTTTAGGTCGGCATCGGCATCGATGAAGAGTTCTCCTTTGTTGTCACCGAGGATCCACGACTCTGCTGTCAGTGTGTAGTGCAGCGTGTGTCCTTCTTGCTTGTCGATTTGTCCGCCAATGCTGAGTGATTTTTCGTTGTATCCCACTTCAAACTGTTCTTCATCGGGCAGTGTATAGTGTTGCAGGTCGCTGCAGACAAAGGCTTTGAGTCCTGCTTTTGCCCATTTGTTGAATCCTTCGAGGAGTGAGATGGCGAAGGTGTTTTGTATCTGATAGTAGCGTGTGCGGTCGTAGATGGAGTCGCTGGTGGCTCCGAAGAATGTGTCGGCATAGTAATCCGCGGGTGATGTGTATGCCTGGTAGATACGTTTGTAGTTGGAGAAGTGTAGGGTATGGATGAAGCTTGTCACTGGGACGTATTCGTCTTTCATCCATGTGGTGTCGACCTCAGCTACGTTTTCCTTTGTCTTCATGAGGCTGTCGGCTATTTCCTTTCCGTTGACAGCGATGCGTTCGGATGTGTTTCTTGTTGTGTCTGCAGGCTCTGTTCCGGCAATGGCGGCGTTGTCAGGCCGTCCGCCGTAGCTGGGTTCTTCCTTGTAGTCGCTTTCGTCGAAGTCGTCGCCATTCTCTTCGGCCTCACGTTCGGCGCGTTCCTTTGCTTTTTTTGCATCGCTTTGTTTTTTTGATTCGATGGCAAACTTGCGGGCTTCGATTTCTTCTTCGGTCATCGGTATTTTGCGCTTAAAGCCTACGCTGTAGCGATGGGTGAGGAAGACATGCTGGTTGTCGTTTCGGTTCCAGTTTCTGGATAGTACGGTCGGTATCTCTGATGTCTGGTAGTCGTCGTCGAAGCTTTCTGGGTGTGTGATGTAGAAGTCGTTGGTGATGCCTCCGTTCTCCGTTACTTTCTGGTGGTTGGTGGTAAAGAGGAGGTGTGCTTGATAGCGTTCACCGAGATAGGATCCGAACATGGAATAGTTGAAGAGTGAAGTACTCTGGCTGTCGTAGTATCCACGTCCGTAGAGGTAGTCGAAGAGGAATCCCGCACCAATGCGTTTGCCTGCGTTGACGGCGAATTTTGCTGACAGATGGTTTTCTCCGTTGGTACGGTTTCCTGCGGAGTTGTAGGTGAGGTTTGTTATTGGCGAGAGGGTATTGGTGAAATGAAACTCCTCCGGCTGTTTGATGAAGAAGTCGTAGGGGTGAGTGAAGATGAAGGCGCCTTCGTTGTTGCGGTCGATGAAGATGCGGTTGATGCGTGGTGCCCCGAGGTTTCCCGTGGTGTTGTATTCTCCGTAGCGTCCTGTTGTGAAAATGCTGTTTGGAAAGAGATAGCTGAGCGTGTCGGGTTCTGCTTTCCTGATGTCGCCGAACTTACCGTCGACGGTCCATACGCGAATGCCTCGCGGAATCTCTTTGTCAGTTCCCAAAGTGTCCGCATTTTCGCGATTTCGCCGGTTGAGGGAACCGTCGGCAGACATGCCGTTGTAGCTGTCGGACGGGAATTGAGCCCATGCGTTCACCGTTGCCACAACGGTAATGAGGATGGAAAGCAGTTGTCGTTTCTTCATCTACGGAAAAATCTGAGGCAGCACTCCGCCATCTTAAAGACCATGGCACTGAGGATGACGACGGTGCCGACGGTTTTATTGGTAAAGAAATAAAGTACCACACCGACGATGGCGCCTGCCATGAAGATGAGGTTCAGTATGTTTCTGACGGGCAGGAGCTTGTCGGTGGGCTGCTCATCGGTCTTCCGATGGTGGAAGGTGTTGTTCATTTCGTCCATGATATGCGTTTTTATTGGAGCACAGAATTGAAAATGTCGAAAATTTCGTTCATGCGGTCGATGGTCTTGATGCGGAATTTTCGGTTGAAGCGCAGGAGTTTGGTTCCCTTTTTATTAATGGCTTCTTTGTCGGTAATCCATTCTTCTGCCTTGTATGCTTGTCCGCCTCCGAGCTTAATTTCTTTCCAGTCCTCGGTCTTGTAGGTCTTTCCGTCGGAATAGATGTAGCTGAGATGGTTCATGCCCAGTGTGACACGTCCGTCCTCACAGATGACGACCATCGAATAGTGGAACTCTGTGCGGTCGACAGCCAGGAGGTGTTCGGAAAACACCATCCATTCGTTGAAGCGTGCGGCGAAAGAGTGTTCTTCGTCGTTTTTAAGTGTGATGTGGCTGTTGATTTGTCCGTCTTCCTTGGTCAGGGCACGCACCAGCTTGTAGGTGAGCTCATAGAGTTCAGCGGCTGTCTTGCCTGGCACTTGATATTCTCGTGTGAAGGTGACAAGTCCGTCCACTTCCGGCACCTTGCCAGCGAGATAAGGGGCATCACTCTCCTCGCGGCTCATCTTGGGAGTCTTGGACTCTTTAACCTTGGATGCCTCCTCTTCCTTCGTATCGTCATTGACGACGACCCATCCGTTGTTCTGAGCACTGATGGAAAGCGGCAGAAAAAGAGCCAAGACTATGAAATACAACATTTTCTGTTTCATCTCTGTATTGTTAAGTTGCCATTCGTGTTGCAAAATTAATAAAATAATGTGTGAATAAGCAGGGAATAATACTTTTTAACCCTTCTTTTCTTCCAAAAGCGCCTGCAGCCTGACAATTTCGTCGCGATATTGTGCCGCCTGGATGAAGTCAAGCTGCCGTGCAGCCTCTTTCATGAGTTCTGTCGTGTCGGCGATGCTCTTGACGAGTTGTGCCTTCGACATGCGTTCGAGGATGGGGTCGGCGGCCATCGCCATCGGGTCTGGCTCGACATAAGGCTTGTAGGCCGTGGGCATTTCGCGAATGGCGGCACCCTTTTTTCCGCTTTGCGTGGCCGACGCGGCATCGACAGTCTTCGCCGACGACAGCGAGCCTTTGACGGCTTTTACGATTTGTTTTGGTGTGATGCCGTGTTCTTCGTTGTACTGTATCTGAAGGGCTCTTCGGCGGGCGGTTTCGTCGATGGTCTTCTGCATACTCTCCGTAATGGTGTCGGCATACATGATGACCTTTCCGTTGACATTTCGCGCAGCTCGTCCAGCGGTCTGCGTGAGGCTGCGATGACTTCGCAAAAAGCCTTCCTTGTCGGCATCGAGGATGGCGACAAGTGACACTTCGGGCAGGTCGAGACCTTCACGAAGCAGGTTGACGCCCACGAGTACATCAAAGGTGCCGAGTCGCAGGTCGTTCATAATCTGCACGCGGTCGAGTGTGGCGACGTCGGAATGGATGTAGTTGGCCCTGACATCGTGGTTGAGCAGGTATTCGGTCAGTTCTTCCGCCATTCGCTTGGTGAGTGTCGTCACCAACACGCGTTCCCCTCTGTGGCTTCGTGTCAGGATTTCGTCCATGAGGTCGTCAATCTGGTTCTCACTCGGGCGTATCTCTATCTCCGGGTCAAGGAGTCCTGTGGGGCGAATGATTTGTTCAACGACGATGCCTTCAGCCTCTTCCAGTTCATAGTCGGCAGGGGTGGCAGATACATAGATGACCTGATGGATCATTTCGTGGAATTCTTCAAACCGCAACGGTCTGTTGTCGAAGGCTGCAGGCAACCGGAAGCCATATTCGACCAGGTTTTGCTTTCGTGAGCGGTCGCCGCCGAACATCGCATTGATTTGCGGTACGGAGACGTGGCTTTCGTCGATAATGAGCAGGTAGTCCTTGGGGAAGAAGTCGAGAAGACAATAGGGTCGCTCGCCGGGTTGACGGCCGTCGAAGTAGCGTGAATAGTTTTCGATACCGCTGCAATGTCCCAGTTCTTTTATCATCTCGAGGTCATATTCTACACGTTCCTTAATGCGTTGAGCCTTAATGCTGTCGCCTAAGTCGTTAAAGTATTGTATGCGTTCCGTCAGGTCGTCTTGGATGAGTCTGACAGCCTGTTCGGTCTGCTCTTTTGAAGTTACGAAAAGGTTGGCTGGATAGACTTGATAGCTGTCGAAGGATGCCAGTCGATGGAAGGTGACGGAGTCGACTTCTTCGATGGAGTCAATCTCGTCGTCCCACCAGGTGACCCTCAGCACGTTGTCACTATAGGCCATGGCAATGTCCACGGTCTCACCCTTCACGCGGAAGTTTCCCCTTTCGAGCGAGATGTCGTTTCTGACATACAGGGCGTCGACCAGTTTTCTGAGGAACTCATTGCGCGAGAGGGTCTGTCCTCGTCGGATGTCGATGACGCTGGCCGACATTGCTGTTGGACCGCCCATGCCATAGATGCACGAAACGGAGGATACAATCACAACATCCTTCCTGCCGGAAAGCAAGGCGCTGACGGCTCTCAGCCGTAGCTTGTCGATGTCTTCGTTGATGGCGAGGTCTTTCTCTATATAGACATCGGTGGAAGGAATGTAGGCTTCAGGCTGGTAATAGTCATAATACGAAACGTAGTATTCAACGGCATTATCCGGAAAGAAGCTGCGCATCTCTTCATAGAGTTGGGCAGCCAACGTCTTGTTATGGCTAAGAATGAGTGTCGGCCGTCCTGCCTGGGCAATGACATTTGCCATGGTGAATGTCTTACCCGACCCCGTCACCCCTAAGAGCACCTGTGCGGGAACTCCCTGCTCTAATCCTTCGGTCAGTTGAGCGATGGCCTGTGGCTGGTCGCCCGTAGGCTTGTATTCAGATGTTAACTTAAACTCCATAGACCTGCAAAATTACTAAAAATCTGTCTAATAAACGTTATAAAGCAGTTTTTTTTGCGAAAATTAGTTTAAAACCTTTGCCAATCGCAGAATTATCATTAATTTTGCACGTCAAAACGTAAAAAGACATGAAGAAAAGTCTCAAGATTGGTGTTGTATGTTGGGGGCTGGCAACGATGTCCCTGCTTCTGTCCGGTTGTGCCAAGGAGTTCAATCAGGTTTACAAGACCAATGACGTCATCTATAAGTATGAATATGCCAAAGAGAGCTTTGCCCGTGGCAAATATGCCCAGGCTTCCACGCTGCTTCTCGATGTCATCAATTTCATGAAGGGCCGCGAGTATGCCGAAGAAAGCCTTTATATGCTTGGTATGGCACAATATCTGAGCAACGACTATGAAGGTGCTGCGGCTACCTTCAGGAAATATGCACAGACCTATCAGAAAGGCGGTCAGTTTACCGACCTGGCACAGTTTTATGTAGGACAGAGCCTTTATATGAGTACGCCGGAACCACGCCTCGACCAGACGGAAACCTACGAAGCCATCGCCGCTTTCCAGGAGTTCCTCGATCGCTTTCCCCAGTCAAGCCGCAAGAGCGTAGCCCAAGACCGTCTATTTGAATTGCAGGACAAACTTGTTCTGAAAGAACTTTATAACGCCCAGCTCTACTACGACCTCGGCCCCTATTTCGGTAATTGCGGTTTCGGCGGCAACAACTTTGAGGCCTGTATCATTACGGCTGAAAACGCTCTGAAAGACTATCCCTATTCGTCGCTCCGTGAAGAGTTCTCGCTCCTCATCATGAAGAGCAAATACGAGTTAGCTCAGCTCAGCGTCGAGTCAAAGCGCATTGACCGCTATCAGGACGCCCTTGACGAATGCTACGGCTTCGTCAACGAATATCCCGACTCGAAGTATAAAACACTCGCCGACCGGTATATCGAAAAATGCAAGAAGGTCACAGAGGGTGCAGAAGAAAATAGGTAAAAAAGACAATAGATGAAAAAGTAAAAAAATAGCATATGGATTACAAAAAGTCAAAAGCACCAGTAAACACCGTTACGCGCAACATCATGGAATTGTGCGATGAAACGGGCAACATCTACGAAAGCGTAGCCATCATATCGAAGCGCGCTAATCAGATTTCGTCGGAAATCAAGCAAGACCTCAGCAAGAAGCTGGCCGAGTTCGCCTCCTACAACGATTCACTCGAGGAAGTATTTGAAAACCGTGAACAGATAGAAATCTCAAGATACTACGAGAAGCTTCCGAAGCCCACCCTTCTTGCCACGGAAGAATTCGTAGAAGGAAATATCTATTATCGTGACCCGTCGAAAGACGCTTCCACCGCAACCCCTGCAGAGTAAATGATACAACGTATCCAAACAGTCTATTTGCTGCTGGCAGCCGTAGTCAGCAGCATTTGTCTTTTCATGCCGTTAGGACACTTTGAACCCGCGACGATGGGAGTCGGCTATCGTTTGTTCAATTTCTATGAACTCGATGCCTATCATCACATTTCAATCAGAGTCCTGCCCTTGTTTGTTATTCTTGTGGTGCAAGTGGTGTTGAGCATCTATACCATTTTTAAGTATACGAACCGCAAACGGCAGATGACCCTCTGTACTTTGTCCGTCGTTCTCTTGTTGGCTTGGTATGGAGTGTTAGTTCTCTTTGGCTACCTCCTTGGTCATGAAGGCCACACCTTCCATCCTCAATGGACCGTCAGCCTGCCCATTGTCTCATGCCTGTTCGTGCTTCTGGCACGCCGTTCCATCGTTTCTGATGAGAAACTGGTCAGGGCAGCCGACCGTATACGATAAGACCTACAGACATTTAGCTTCGAGGTCGCAAAGGGATTTGTCATCCGTTGTGGGATGCCGCCAAATCTTTCTGTCCTTGGGATAGAGAACCACAGCTACTCCCCATCCGCCATATAGTGAATGATGGCTTTCTGTAGCTCGCCAATACCTTATTATTATATATTACTGTCCGCTAAACTTTTTTCATAAGCAATAAATTTAGGGCTGATACCTGCGTTCGGTGTCAGCCTTTTGGTTACCTTTGCTGTCGCCAAACAAAATCAAAGTAACCATGGGCAAAAGTACACATTTTTCGGACAGCCGGTGTATGGTCAGCTGATAAAATCGCTCGACCGTGATAAAATTGTTGAAATGAGCCGTAAAAACGGCGGTGAGAAGTATGTGAAGAGCTTTGAAGGGTACCCCCACCTGCTCACGATGCTGTATGCCGTTGTCATGCGCTTCGACTCATTGCGTGAAATAGAAGCAGCCATGACGGCCGAGGTGCGCAAACTCCATCACATAGGCATTGAGAAGGTTCCCAAGCGCAGCACCCTGTCAGATGCGAACGCCAGACGGTCTGATTTTTTTATTCCTGTAAGAAGGCCAGTTGTCAACATTGCAGCGAATAAACATATTGCTGTCGTAGTCATTGTTCGCTTTTTTCCTCTATATTGTAGTTAATCTTCTGATTCAGCAAAAGACCATCTTTGGCGTTTAATGGCGAAACTACGGATTTGCCTGTCTTGGCTTCAAGTTCCATACGGGCATTGCGGGCAATCTCACCACCTTGACGAGCTACGTCGATATGGT
>JAFSRY010000082.1 GCA_017445845.1 Prevotella sp. | reverse complement strand
TGCCTAAGGAGGCGAGCCAGGCGGCTGAGCCTATCGACTGGAGCACCATCTTGATGAGACCTGCGGCAATGTCCTCCTTCGTGGCATTGGTCTGCGCGTTGGCAAAGTTGGAGGCGGTGGTGTCCATGGGTAGGCCTGGCAGCGGCTGGGTGGTGATATCGCCGATGGTGAGGTCGATGTTACGGATATTGCCGTGCTTGGCCAACTCAGCCACCTGCTTGATATCGCCTGTGTTAAGCATGATGCGTGCCAGACCTTTTAGCGTGCCGCCCCCGACGCCGATACCGCCGATATGGCGCAAGTCGTCGCCGTCGCACTTCACGAACGAGGTACCTGTTCCCATCGAGACGACGATCGTATGGTCGAGTTTGGACTCGAAGCGGGCGCCAAGACCGTCAGCCACGAACTCTTCCGACTTGTCTGTGGACAGTCCGTAGATGGGCGTATCGATATAGGCGGCACCCACGCCCGTGAGCATCACCTGTTCCACATCCTTCAGGTCGATGTCGTTGTCGTGCAGGTACTTGCCGAAGGCACCGTAAAGCGAGGTGATGGGATCGGCTGCCGTAATACTGATGGGAGCCGAAATCTTACCGTTCTTGATACCAACAATCTTAGTGGTGGAGATGCCCACGTCAATGCCAATGACTATTCCCATAATGTTCAATCTTCAATGTTCAATTTTCAATAAAAAAAGAAACCCGGCCGCCATCACGCGAAACCGGGCTAATGAAAGGAGGAGTGGTACCTCCAGGAATCGAACCGGGGACACACGGATTTTCAGTCCGATGCTCTACCAACTGAGCTAAGGCACCATGCGGTTTCTACAATCCTTTCGTTTTGCGGGTGCAAAGGTACGAACATTTTTTGAACTCACCAAATAATTTCGGAAATATTTTCGAAAAAAGTGGTTTTGTCCCCTTTTTTGCTTTCCTAGAGTCGGTTCTTCTCGTCGTTTCCGGCACCTGTGCCACGATACTTAGAGTTGCTGACGTTGAAGTTGTAAGTCAGCCTGAGACCCACCTGTTGTGTATAGGTATAAACGTCCTGAGCCGTCAGACCAATGGCATAGTAAGTAGTCACTTTGGTTTTAGCCGTGCGGAAGATGTCGTTGGCAAAAAGCGTAGCATTCAGCCTTCCCTTCAAAAATGCTTTCTGCAGTCGGGCGTTCACCATGAAACTACTGCCGCGATACATGAATCCCCAGTGGTTGCTGCCATTATAACTGGCTTGTACCAGCGCTTTCGCGGTGGGATTGATGACGAACCAACTCTTCAGGTCGAAACTGAATTCAGGCTTGTTCAGTTTCTCCGGCGCACCGTATTTCTCAGCGTCGAACATCTGCTGATAGTAGTGCAGCGTGAAGGAGGGTTGCCAGAAGCCCAACTTTGGCGAGGCGACGAGGGTGGCATAGACACGATCCTGATGATCGAAGTTGTCTGGCTGGAAGATGGCGATATCCTTCTCCTCGTCATACACATTACCAACATGAGTAAAGAAGTCGTTCTCGCGGGTAAAGCCTGTCACGAATGTCAGCCACGAATAGGTCAGGTTCAGGTCGATGCTCTGTCTTACCGACGGGCGCAACAACGGGT
>JAFSRY010000081.1 GCA_017445845.1 Prevotella sp. | reverse complement strand
ATCGAAGGTAGTGCGCTTTGCGCAGAAATCTCACAAATCTATCCAAAATCTTTCATCTTGTCTATCAGGACTTTTGATTTGTATAGATTTGTTGGATTTCTCGTCCGTAGGACGACTGAATTTCTATTTTGACACACCCTCAAGGCTTTGGCTTTCTTTTACTTGATTACAACCTTGCGGACGGTGCCGTCGCTGTAGCGGAGGATGTTGACACCCTTCTGCAGGCTGTTCAGTCGTTGTCCGTTGATGCTGTAGATGGCCACAGGCTGCTGGTCGTTGGCTGCCGGACGTTGTGTGGCAATGCCGTCAGTCACCTTATAGCCCTTCTTGGAAATGGCGAGCACGGTGGGATACTTGCCGCTGACGGTCGAGGTGAAGGTGATGCTTTCCATCTTCTTCGTGCGGTCGGTGGCCAGCGTGAAGGCATAGAGTCGGAAGTTCTTACGTCCGTCGAGCTGGTCGGTCTGGAAACCGTCGCGTCCGCTGACGATGATGCGGTCGAGTCCGTGGTAGGCCACGTCGGCATCATTCGAACCGAACCAGTCTTTTGGCTGATAGGTTCCGGTCTGGCTCTTCGTGCCGTCCTCGTAGTTGGCTTCCACCTTCAGAGTCGACTGTCCGTTGGCCGAGATGGTGAGGAAGTAGAGTTCCTCGATGAACTGCGGCGAGTCGAGGGTCAGCGTCTGTGGTTGGTTGGCCTGCTTCAGTACGAGGGCGTTGTTCTGCGTATAGTCGGCGAAGGTAAACTCGGTGCCCTGTTTGGTGGTGAGCTTACGGTCGGGTCCGGCGATGGCACCGTTGGCATTGACATCCGTCGTGAAGAGCACCCATCCCTGGTCGTCGAGCGTATAGTTCGTATGGTCGGCAGCCGTGCGGGCTTCGGCGATGACATCGTGCGGCCAGTTGCTGATGAGGACCGGACCGTTCAGGGGCACTGCCTCTTCATACTGCTCGAAGGCTTCTACTTCAGCCAATGAGGCGAAGAAGTAAGCGTTCAGGTTGCAGACGACGGCGATATACTTCACGGTCTTGAACTGCGGCAGTATGTATTCCAGCTGGCTGACCTCGTCGAGTCCTGAGAAGGTGTGGATGGTGGTGAGCGAGTTGAGGTCGTTGCCGACGCGGATGCTGATTTCCTTGTTCACGGCACCCTTGTTACCGTTGACGTTCTCGCCTTGGTTCTGGTTGGGGATGTATACCTTCACTTTCGCGAGGTTCCATCCGTTGGCAGACGGACATTCGAAGATTGCCCATACGTCGTCCTTGTGAGTAGACTCGTTCTCGATGACTTCGCAAGCCTCGTCGGCGGTGTTGCCGTCGGTGAGCGTCTTCACGGTGAATTCGTCATACTTGGCCTCGTAGCTATAGTCACTCTTATAGTAGCGCAGCTTGGCATCGAGACCTGCGAGGATGTTCGGACGGTTGCCGTCGATGGTGACGCTGATGGAGCGTTCCTTATAGGCACCGCCGTTGTTCAGATTGACGGTGACCTTGTCGTTACCGATGACATTGCTGCCCTTCACGGGGATGGTGAAGGTCTGTGCGGCCTTGTCCTCGGTGATAGTTCCGAAGGTCACATTGCCGTTGGCCGAGGCTGCCGTGCAGACGAAGTAGTCGCTGCGCTGGTCGCCGTTGAGGTCGTAGTGCACGGTGATGTTCTTGGTTTCACCGGCCATGACGGTCATCTCTTCGGGTTCAACGGTCATCAGCATGTTGTTGTCCTCGCGGCCATAGACCTCGAACTCCCAGATGCGGAGGGTGCCGTTGACATGGGGTATGAGTTTGATGTAACGAGCCTTGTAGGGGGCAATATAGTCGTACTTGATGCTTTCGTCCTCACGGTTCTCTTCGTCGACGACGGTCACCCAGTTCTTGCCGTCGGCAGATACCTGAATGACGTAGCGGTCGATCTGGTCGACACCGCTCTCGGGACCTGCATTGCCGTCCCAGATGCCGAAGCCATAGAGGCGGTAGGCTCCCTCGAGGTCGAAGATGACCCAGTTGTCCGAGCTGACGTTACACCACTTCGAGCTGGTCTGCGTAGGATTGCGGACGCCGTCGATAATCTTGCCCGGCACCTCCGTAGAGTTGGTGGAACCGCTGTAGTCGACAACGGTCTTGCCCAGGATGACATTCGTCACAAGGTTCATGTCCGAAGCCGAGAGTACGTCGAGGGCATCGAAGGTCTTCGTGCTGGTGCCAACGGCATTGGTCGACTTCAACGTTACGACCTGCTTGCCTTCAGCCTTTGCCACGACCTTAATGGGGTTGCTGTCTTTATTGTATCCACTGGCAAACTCAAGGCCTTCGGGCAGCTGCCACTCCCAGGCGGTCGGGTTACCCGTTCCCTTGCCGGTGATGGTGACGGTGGTACCGACGGTGACATAGCTCTTGTCGAGTTTCACGCTGATGGTCGGCGGCTGGGGAGCCGGATAGTCCACCTTCAGCACCTGAGCCTGCTTCTGCTTGCCGTCCTTCATGACGGGCACCACTTCAACATTCAGGTAGGCATCGTTGCCATTGCGCTCGAACGTGGGAATATAGAAGCCCTCGTCGCGGGTCTGTCCGACAAGGTTGCGCTTGTTGTCAGCCGTAACGGTATAGATGTCGAAATGGTCGAACTCCTTGGTCCATGTGTAGTTCCACAGGATGCGCAGGTCACCTTTCGACTCGCCCAGCGTGCTGGTGGTGCGAAGGTTCTGAACGCTCACGGCTGCGGGGTTGTAGCCGGCCGGCAGCAGTGCCACCTGACCGAGGTTCCATGCGAAACCGCTGACCTGAGAGGCAGCCTTCAGGTTGAGGGCGACCATGTAGAGCGTCTTTCCGTTGAGGGAAGAGAGGTCGAAGTCAGCCACCGTCCATCCGTTGACGGTCTGCGTAGTAGCTTCGCTGATGGTGACATCGGGTGTCGTGCTCGATGTGGTAGAGAGTTTGGCTTCTACGCTCGCGCCCGTACCTTTATATACGATGCGCAGGATGCCTCCGTCGGTCACCTTGACTTGCGTCTTGTAGAGGCGCACCAGATGGTCGCCGGCAGCCAGTGTGCCTGCAAACTTGAACGATGAACCTGTGTTATAGGCATTGTCCCAGTCGATGCTGACGGTGAGGTTTCCACGGTTCTCAATCCACCAGCGCCAGGTGGGCAGAATGCTCTGCATACCACTGTGGTACCAGTCGCGGGTGCCCTGCTTGACACCTTCTACGAAGCGATGCTTACCGTTGCCCACGCCCATGTCAGACAGGAAGGGCATCGAGGTGATGGCAGAACGCTCGAGGATGCGGTTCGACACACCGGGAAATCCTGTCGACGGTGTCTGTGTGGGGTCGCTGAGTGTGTTCACCCACATGTCTTCCTCATTGTCGAAGACGGTCTTTCCGATGGGGTAGGCCTGTGAGCCGTGGTTGCGGCTGACGCTCTTAAAGGCACTCTTGGCAGGGTCTTCCCATATCTTCGTCTCCGGGCAGAAGAGGTCGAGCGAACCGACATGCCCTGAGGTCGGCATGGCAGAGTTTAGGGCTGCCGACCATCCGAGGTGACCGGCCTTCGCCAGTTCGATGCCGGCATATATCTTCGAGAAAGTCTGAGCCTCGGTGCAGCCAAGCTGCGAGGCATAGTTACGGTAGTCGCCCACGGCACCATACTCAAGGAACTGAGAGGTGTTGACATTGGTCTTCAGCAGTGCCACGTTGGGTGAACGGCTGGCGTTGTACCACTGGAGTTCCATGTGGTAGTCGCCATCGGCCTCGGCAGCCTTGTAGAATTCCTTGAAGAATCCTTCCCACTCGGCATTGCTTCCGCCGCCCGACTCCTCGTTGATGAACCAACCGTCGAAGCCAAAGTACTTGGCGATTTCATAGAGTTTGACGGCATAGACATAAGTGCCGTTCTGAACGGTCAGCATCTGCCGTACCCAAGCCTGCGTGCCACCGAAGGCAGCGGGCGGGAAGAAGATGTTACCCAGTACCTTCACACCCTGAGCATGGGCAGCGTCGGTAGAGGCAGCGGGCGGAATGTTGATGATACCTTCCGAGGCAGCACCGGCCCAATAGACCAGCTTGTCCATATACTGCCAGTAGGTGGGCTGGTAGCCCAGGAAGTTGTCGAGTTCACCCTGAGAGGGGCACATCGAACAGGTCGGGTAGAGGATGGTAGAGTTGCAGATCTCACCCTCGTAGAACTGGTTCGGGTTCGCTTTCATCAGTGTAGGTTCCTTGAAACGCTCCTGCAAGGGCACCTTCGCAATGTTGAAGGGATTGTCAGGGAACTTCGTCAGATTGTCGGGCGTCCATTGGATGATGTCGTCCGGATGCCAACAGCCGTTGAGGGGCTGCTGTGCATGGGCACTGAGACCTGTCAAGGTCATCAGGGCAAGTCCTAAGAATCGTTTGATTTTCATACGTTTGTTTTTAGATATTTAGTTGGTTATTCTCTGAAGTTATTCGGTTTTACGCGGATGCCTTCGGTGTGGACCTCTGTGACTTCGCGCTCTTCCATGACGGGTTCGCCGTTGTCGTCGAGAATGGGTTCGCCGTTTTCATCGGTCTTCTCCACGGTGATGGTGTATTTGTAGGTGACCTCCTGCGTGCCTTCGTTGGTGTCTGCCACATCCCACCAGAGTCGGGTGCCCTGTGTGTTCTTGGCCTGCAGGTCGGCATGGTCGAGGAAGTACTGGTTGTTGTTCTCGCTGTAGGGATAGAGCACGCGCTTGATGAACTTACCTTGCGGTACGTCGCCGCCAGAGGCATTGGCCCAGGGATTGGCCAGTGCGGGATACTCCGTGCGGCGGAACTCAGCCCATCCCTCGTTGCCGTTGGGGAAGACAGCCATATACTTGTGCGTGATGATGGCTTCGAGGATACGCTCGGGGTCGCCACTCTCAAAGGTGCCGTCGTTGAGGGCCACCACGCCGTCGATGTAGCGTGTGGCATCGGCCTCGTCAATCTGGTAGTAGTCCATCGAAGCCTGGATGGCGGCGCGGAAATATTCCTCGGCAGACATCGTCAGGTCCTCGCCCGTCCAGCCGCGCAGGGCAGCCTCGGCCTTCAGGAAGAGGCTCTCGCTGTAGCCCAGCCACACCGATGGACGGCTATAGCTGAACCAGAAGTCTTTGTTGAGTTCCTTCGATTCTGGTTTCGGTTTGGTTTTGGTGGTGCTGTAGAGGATGTTGCCCATACCGATGCGGGGAGGCTGAGTGCCGCGGACACAGCCGACATAGTCGCCGCGCATATTGTCTTCGCCCGAAGCCCATGTGTTGGCGGTCATGCCGGAGCGATACCAGCAGACAATGCATCGCGGGTCTATCTCATAGGTTTCGAATTTTGCCTGACGGCCAGAGCCTACACGCACCTGATATTCCTTGCCGCCCGTCGAGAGATTGCGGTAGAAGTTCTCCATATCCTTCGACAGCACAAGCTCGCCGCCATAGGCAATGGAAATCATGGCGAAGACGTTCTCGTTGCCGCCGTCATCGCTGCCACCGTCTTCCACGCGGGCATACTTCGGCACAGTCTGCATGTTGTCGGCATTCGATGTCATCAAGCCATACTCGCTGTTGAGGGCAGCCTCTGCCTCTTCTTTTGCCCGCTGCGGGGCGACATTGGAGATGCGGAGCGCCATGCGCAGGCGCAGGGTGTTGGCAAAGCGAAGCCACTTGTTCCAGTCGCCTTGATAGCAGATGTCGTCGGTGCCGACGTTAAACTGCTCCTGGTCGTCGGGCTGGATGCTGTCGACAGCCTGCTCCAACATACGGAACATGGCGTCGTAGACTTCCTCCTGCGTGTTGTAGGCTACGTTGTTTGTTTCGGGTTCGCGCGCCTGTACATATTCTTTAAATGGCATGTCGCCGTAGGTGTCGGTCTGTGCCAGGGCAATGAAGGCCATGTAGATGCGGGTGGCATAGAACAGGTTCTTATACTTGTCGGCATTGGGGTTGAACTTCATCGACCGCAAGAGCTGTCGGTATTCCTTGCAGCGGTCTACATAGAAGTGGCTCCAGCGCAGGGCACTCCATCCGTCCTGATAGAGGTAGTCGGGCGAGAGCCCTGCAAACTTCGGCTGGTTGTTGGCCGAGTAGGCACTGTAGATGTCGTGCGTGAGGTTCGTGGCACGCTGGTAGTCGTTGTAATAGCCTTCGTAGAGGAAGTTGCGGAAGACGCTGGGAACGTCGGCCAACTCACTCTGCAAGGCTACGGAGTCTTCATGGCTCACGACGTAGTTGATGTTGATGTCGGCATATTCGCTGTCGTCTTCAATGTCGATGATTTCAGTGCCCGTGGTGTTGTCGGCCAGTTCATAGGGGTTGCGGCTCATCTCGTCGAGGTCGTAGCAGGAAGCCATTCCAAAGACCACGATGAGGGCACAGATATATTTGACAGTCTTGGTAATCATAATTTTCTAATTGCTAATTTCTAATTACTCTCTTTTTTAGAATCCTACGTTGACATTGAAGCCGAAGGTCCTGGTGTAGGGCACGGCGGCAAAGTCGAGGGCCTGAGAGAACATTGACGTGTCGTAGCCTCCGTCGGGGTTGCCCGGCGTGTGTTTCATCAGGAAGCAGAGGTTACGGGCCACGAAGGAGAGTTTCAGAGAGGTGAAGGGTGTCTTTTTCAGCAGCTGGCGTGGGAAACTGTAGCCCAGTGACAGCTCTTTCAGCTTGATATACGAGGCACTGTGGAGGAACTCTTCGGCATAACCTTTTGTAGAACTGTAGAGGCCGATGGCCGAATAGTAGGCTTGTGCGCTGACCTCCTTGGTGTTGGGTTGTCCGTCGACAGTGACGCCGGGCACGACCATATAGTAGTCGCTGAGGCCGTTGATGGTCTTCAGCTCGCCGCGTTCGAGGGTGCGTTCGGAAGTACCGACCGACGTAGCCATACCTTCCGAGACGCTGACGATGTCGCCACCGAAGCGCATGTCGAACATTGCCGTCAGGTTGACACCCTTATAGGTGAAGCTGGGAGTGACCGACATGAGCAGGTCGGGCTGGATGTTGCCGATGGGATGGTCGAGCTTATATTGCTCGAGGTTACCGTTGGCATCCTGCGAGGTGACGGGCATGGGCAGACCGTCGCTGCCGATGACGACGTTGCCTTTGTCGTCGCGGCGGAGCAGGTTGTTGGCATAGATGTCGCCGAGCTTTCCGCCCGTGACGGCTCCCACCTTGACGGGCATCAGTCCGTCGCCGTTGAGGTAGATATAGTTGGCATTGAACTCCGGTGCCAGTTCCTTCACCGTCGACGTGTTGTGGGCGAAGTTCATGGTGAGGTCGAAGGTGAAGTCCTTGGTCTGCACGGGTGTGGCATAGACCATCAGCTCGACACCCGAGTTGTTGACTTTACCGGCATTAATCCACTGCTGACTCCAGGGGGCCGAAGCCGTGACGAGCATGGCCTGGTTCTTCGTGGAGTTGGTGTAGTAGGTGAAGTCGAAGCCCAGCCGGTTGTCGAGGAACTTCATGTCGAGTCCCCACTCGAAGGAACTGTTGATTTCCGGTTTCAGGTTGGCATTCTTGAGGATGCTGTTGACGACCGGCACACGGATGCCGTTCTCATATTTAAACGAGCGGGTGTTGTAGAGGTTATAGGGCGACACATCCTTACCGACCTGTGCCACCGAGAGGCGCGTCTTCATGAAGGTAATCCATCCGGGAAGGGGTTTGCCGATGCTCTTCATGAAGTCGGAGAAGATATAGCTGAGTGATGCCGAGGGATAGAAGAACGAGCGGTTGTCCTTCGGCAGTGTCGATGACCAGTCGTTGCGGGCGGTAAGGTCGAGCGAGAGGTATTCGCGCCAGGCCAGCTGCAGCGAGCCATAGAGGGAGTACATGGCGCGGTCGTAGCCCGAGTCGCCGGCTCCTGTCACCTGATAGCCGGTGTTGAAGATCCAGTTGTCTTTCTCCAACATGTCGCGCACGCTGGCTCCGAGCTCCTCGCGCTTCTGATACATGATGTTGCCGCCAAGGTTATAGCCGAAGCGCAGGTCATCGTTGAGCTGCTTGTCGCCAAGGGCAAGAAGTGAGATGTTATGCTCAAACCAGTTCTCTTCCGAACGGCTCATGCCGTCTTCGCTGACCATCGTGCTCCAGTGGCGGTCGGGGGTGGAGACGGCGGTGTTGCCCAGCGAGAGATTGGTCGACTCGATACGGGTGCGGTAGTAGTCGAAGGCATATTTACCAGTCACCTTCAGCCATTCGCTGACGTTGAGGTTCAGGGCATAGTAGCCGAAGGCACGCCAGCGCTCGTCGCTGTTCTGCAGCTGATGGCGGACGTAATAGGGGTTGGAGTATTGCATGTCGGGACCGAACCAGCTCTGGTGCATACGCTCGTCGGTCTGATAGACCTGAAGGTCCTGCAGGCGTACGTTACCGGGAATGAGCAGCAGTTGGCCGACCTCGCCGCCCAGACCCGTCTGAGGACGGTTCACGGCCTTGGTGCGCGAGAGGGAGAGCTTCGCATCGGACGACAGCCACTTGTTGATTTCCGTTCCGGAGTTCAGGTCGACGGTCAGTTTGTCGAGGCCTTCGTCCTTGAAGATGCCGTTGTTATCGTTGTAGCCTACCGAGAGACGATAGTGTGACTTCTCGGTGGAGTTGCCGAGGGCTACGGTGTGGAACTGGGAGAAGCCTGTCGAGAAATAGTCGCGCAGCTTGTCACCGTCGTACTGATAGGGCAGTGTCTCGCCGGTCCATGCCGTTTCGTTGTGGCCGTCAAGTTCTGCACCGAAGGCTACCTCGTCGACCAAGGTGGCACGGCCTTGCTTGCCCTGTCCGTATTTCTTCTGCATGGCGATGGTTTCGGAAACCTGGCTCCATGTGAAGTTGCCGCTGTAGGTGATGCCGAAGCCCTGCCGGTGGGAACCCTTCTTCGTGGTGACATAGATGACACCGTTACCTGCCCGCGAACCATAGAGGGCTGCGGCGTTGGCACCCTTCAGGACAGAGATGCTCTCGATGTCTTCGGGGTTAATGTCGAAAGAGGTGCCGCCGCGGTCGATACCGCCGTAGGTCGATGCCGACGAGGTGTTGTTGTCGGTGAAAGGCACACCGTCGACGACCCACAGGGGCTGGTTGTTGTCGGTCAGCGATGAGTTGCCGCGAATGGTAATCTTCGTCGAACCGCCCAAACCGGTGGAGGCGGTATTCATCTGCAAGCCTGCCACCTTACCCGACAAGGCCGATGTCACCGAGGGGTCGCCGGTCACGTTGAGGGCATCGCTCTTGATGTCCTGAACGGCATAGCCCAGCATCTTTTTCTCTCGTTTGATGCCGAGGGCGGTGACGACGACTTCGTCGATGGCCTGCGCGTCGACATCCATGCTGACGTTGACGGGAGCCTGGCCGTGAACAGCCACTTCCTTATTCTTATAGCCGAGGTAGCTGAACACGAGCACCGGCGATGACTGGTCGGTGAACACCGTGTAGTTGCCGTCGAAGTCGGTGACGGCCAAGTCCTTCGTACCCTTCACGGCAACGGTGACGCCAATCATCGGCTCGCCCGTCTCGTCGACAATCTGTCCGGTCAGTTTCCGCTTTTCGCCCTCTGGGGCGAGGGTAGGGGAGAGTCCTTCCTTCTTCAGGTAGATTACGTTGTCTTCTTTTGTGTAGATGATGCCTGTGCCTTTGAGCGTCTCGTCGAGGGCACGCGTGAGCGATACGTTCTTCACGTCGACGGCAGCAATGGGCGTCTGCCCCACCTGGTCATCGTAGAAGAAGCGGTTCTTGGTCTGCGACTGTATCTTTTCGATGACAGTGCGCAAGGGCACGTTCTGCATCTTCAGCGTCACCTGGCCCAGCATCATCTGGGCCGAGGCCATGAAGCACAGCAGCACGGCTACAATTTTCGTTCTCATGTTCATACGTTTTTTTTATTTATTTTCATTTGCATAATCTTCTTGACAAATTATCCTCATGGATGAAACTTTTTTCTATATAATAACGAGAATAGGTAGCAGTACATAAATCAATACTATCGTTTGGAGTCCTTTCGGCGAATTGACATGTAACATCTTTAAAAAAGAATGGATAATACCAACTATAGCCTGAGAATTCCTCCCTTGGATTGATTCTTAAGATCCGTTTTTCTTTATTTACAGAACGTATTATAATATCCGTTGTGTCATTACATTTCACATTTTTGACTCTCAAAAGAATTGAACCATTTAAGATAGGATGCCTGCTGTCAAGTGCAACCCAAGTTGTATCTGTAGAAAGTACAGCTAACGTGAACTTCCGCTCCCTACTTCCTGATACTACTTTTATTGAGTAATCATTAGGAATGCCTTTGCTGAGAGTATCTGAATACAATGCCACATATAGACTGCGATACCGGCTGAAAACCAATATTTTCCTGTTGTTTCCTTCCAGAATGCCCGCATGGATTGTCTTTGGTGAACTAAAATAATAAGGACTCTCGCAAGAAACAAATATTATTCCTAAAACACTCAATAGCAACAAGCCAAGAGCCATTTTAAAACCATTTATGTCCATAAGCAATATTTTCATCGCCAATGCTTCTAGATTGCCAAATATGATGGCGCTCATGCGCTATTAACTCACTATCATTATTTCTCAAAATTATATTTCCTTTATGTAAATCGCTTTGCCGCGTATCTGGTAATCCATGGGGATGGTGTTCTTCAGGGCGGTGAGGACGCTGTCGATGCTTTCCTTGCGGCGGATGTAGCCGGAATAGGTGGTGGCGGGGTCGAAGTCATCGCTGACGACAACCTCCATGCCATAGACAGCCTCCAGGGTCTGCGCGATGGCCGCGATGCTGGCATTATGGAAGGGGATGTAGTCGTCGTGCCATACAGCTTCCAAGGCGGCATCGACCTCGGAAACTTTAAGACGCTGTGTGGCAGGGTCTATTTCGGCACGCTGGCCGGGCTGCAAGACGAGCATCCCTTCGTCGTGAAGGCCGCGCACTTCGACGGAACCTTCAACGAGACTCACCTGCGACGTTTTGAAGTTGAACTTAGTGCCAAGCACGCGGACACTCATCGCTTCGCTCTCTACGACGAAGGGCTTGGCGGCATTATGCGCCACCTCGAAATAACCTTCACCGTCGAGGCTGACCTTACGGAGGTCACTCTCGAAGACTTGGGGGTAGCGTAGGGTGGAGCCTTCGTTGAGCCATACTTTCGTGCCGTCGCTGAGCAAGAGCTGCAGGGTGCTGTTGGCAGGAGCCTTCGCCTCGAGGAGTTCGATGGCGGGGGCAGAATGGAAGTCAAGTGTGTTGAAAGCTATTGCAACGAGCAATAACACCCCTGCGACAGCAGCAAAAGGCCACCAATGCCGCCGGCGGGGAGGAATGGTTTCGGGGTCTTCCTCGGCGAGCCGAGCCATGAGCCGGCGTTCCGACTCGTCAAGCTGCCTTTCGGTTGTCAAAGTGGCTTGTGAGCGCAGGTAGGCCCGTTCGGTAGACAGGAGTTCGTCGACATGGGCAGGACTCTCGTCGAGCCATGCCTTCACTTCGGCCAGGGTCTCGTCAGAGCCTTCGCCAGTGAGGAATTCCATCAGTTTGTATTCTTCGATGTCTGTCATTTTTAGTTGGATTTCATCCGACCTTTTCTCGCCAAAGCATAACTCGAATAAATTCGGTTCTGCTCTTATGGCTTAACGAAAACGTTGGATTTCATCCGACATTTTGACTTTGTCTTCCTCTGTCGCGACTCGGCAATGTGCAAACAAGTTTGCATTGCCCTCGCTGCTCCATCGGTTCTCGCCAAGGCATAACTCAAATAAATCCGGTTCTGCTCTTGTGGCTTAACGAAAACGTTCTTTACGCACATACTATTATTATAATAACAACCGGCGCACAGAAACTACTTACTGAAAAGTTCTAAAAACGCAAGATTTTGTCGAGCAAGGGGATGACTTCGTCGGGGTGGCTGTAGGGATAGATGTGGAAATAGGGGTTGCCGGTAAGCATGGCCGAGAGTTGAGTCTTTGTGCGGTCGTAGAGCAGATGGCAGGGAATGCCGAAGCGTTCGGCATAGGCCAGTTCGTAGCCGACTCCGAGCGACGGACAGGTGCATTCGCCGATGAGCAGGTCGCTCTGCCGGAGCCATGTGGTGTCCTGCTGATAGATGGAGGCATCGCCGTCGCGACCCTGTTCTGTCAGACAGAGCTTTTGGCTGCCTACATGTTCGGTCAACACGTTGTCGGAGAGTTGGATGTGGGCAATCATGCGGCGGTAGAGGTCGGCGTCAACACGACCGCCACGGATAGAGCCGGCAAAATAGATGTTTCTTCTTGCCGGAGCTTGTCGTGTCAAGTCTTTTGTTTCCATCGTTGATTTCGTTATGACAATAACTTTGATGCAAAGATAGGAAATAATTGCGAGATGGAATGAAAAAAGAAGTACTTTCTTTTTGATATTCAGGAAAAAAGACGTACTTTTGCAGATACTAACAAGGAATATATGGAAAAGATGAAACACAAATTGATTACTCTTTCGTATAAACTTTATGTCATTGAGGATGATCAGAAGGGACTTGCCGAAATGACAACAGCCGAGAAGCCCGAGAGCTTCATCAGTGGCTTCGGACTGATGCTCGACGAGTTTGAGCGACAGGTCGTCGACCTGCAAGCCGGCAATGAGTTCGACTTCACACTCTCCGCCGACGAAGCATTCGGAAAATATGACCCTGAGGCCGTGCTTGAATTGGAAAGAGACGAATTTGTCGTTGACGGTCATTTCGACCACGAACACATCTACAAGGGAGCCTTCGTGCCTTTGGAAAACGAAGTCGGCGACCGTTTCATGAGTCGTGTCACAGAGGTGGGAGAGAACAAGGTGAAACTCGACCTGAACCATCCTTATGCCGGCAAGTCCTTGCAATATGTGGGGCAAGTCCTTGAAACCCGTGATGCCACCGACGAAGAAATCGTCAACCTTATCAAAGGGGGTGGCTGCGGTTCGTGTGCAGGATGCGACGACGAGGCGGGTGGCTCGTGCTGCGGTCATTGCCATTAGCCCCACACAATCCCCGCTCCAGACTAACTTGACATGAATACATTTGGAAACATTTATCGGCTGACGACTTTCGGAGAAAGTCATGGGACAGCCATAGGAGGCGTGGTCGACGGAATGCCTCCGGGTATCGTCGTTGACATAGACTTCATACAGGGCGAACTCAACCGACGGCGGCCAGGACAAAACCCATTGACCACAGGACGGCAGGAGAATGACCAGGTGGAGTTGCTCAGCGGCATCTTCGAAGGTCGTACCACCGGAACCCCCATAGGATTCATCGTGCGCAATGAAGGCCAACACTCACAGGACTATGAAGAGCTGCGCTGTCTCTACAGACCTTCACATGCCGACTATACCTATCAGCAGAAATATGGTCTGCGTGACCATCGGGGCGGCGGACGCGCCTCGGCCCGCGTCACCATCAGCCGCATCGTAGCCGGGGCATTAGCCAAACTGACACTCCGGCAACTCGGCATTACCGTGCAGGCCTATACCTCGCAGGTGGGAACGATAGCGCTCGACCACGACTACAGCCGCTACGACCTGTCGCTGACAGAACAAAACAATGTGCGCTGCCCCGACGAAGAGAAAGCTGCCGAGATGGAGGCACTTATCCGCCAGGTGAAGGCCGAGGGCGACACGATAGGCGGCACCGTCACCTGTGTCGTCAAGGGCTGTCCGGCAGGGCTCGGCGAGCCCGAGGCCGACAAGTTGCACGCCGCTCTGGCCCATGCCATGATGAGCATCAACGCTGCAAAAGGCTTTGAATATGGCGATGGCTTCAGCGGACTGGCATTGCGAGGAAGCGAGCAGAACGACCTGTGGACATCGGAAGGCACCACCCAAACTAATCATAGCGGCGGCATACAGGGAGGTATCTCTAATGGACAGGATATTTATTTCAGGGTGGCATTCAAACCCGTACCCACCCTCTTGAAACCACAGGCTACCGTCGACATCGAGGGAACACCCACCGTGATGAAGGCTCGCGGACGCCATGACCCATGCGTCTTACCAAGGGCCGTACCCATCGTAGAAGCAATGACGGCAATGGTCGTTTTGGATAAAATCCTACAAAATTTGCCGATAAAAAACTTTTTTTTGGCTACAAACGAAAAAAGTTTAAAAAAATGATACAGGTTTGAAAATAATTTCGTAAATTTGCACGCGACAATGAGGGGTTTGTGAAAATCCCGAGTTAGTTTAGTTAAGTCTAGTTTAGTTTTTGTGTTGGTTGAGGGCAGCTGTTTGGCTGCCCTCATTTTATACATTACTTAAGTTTGACTTTGTCGACCTTCGGTTCGATTTTGCCCAACTTATTGAAGTTACACGCTTAGCATAACATCCTTCCTGTGTTATCTTTGCTTTCTTCCTGTGTTATCTTTGCTTTCTTCTTGTGTCTTCATAGTTCTCTTCCTGTGTTATCATAGCTTTCTACCTCGCATTTCATTCTTTCGATGGTCTCGTTTCTAATACATCATCAAGTAAAACAACTTGTTTTGTAAAGTAAAATAGTCTATTTTTCTCTGTAAAATAGTCTATTTTATCCAGCAAAACAAGTTGTTTTGTTTTTCAGATGCTTACTTTCGTGCCTGTCGAAAGGCTTTATCGTGCCTGTCGAAAGGCTGTGCCGTGCCTGTCGAAAGGCTTTATCGTGTCTGACAAAGGCTGTGTCGCGTTCATCATTTTTGCCTGATGGTGATAACGGAAACACTGAAAAAGATTTTGAATAGATTTGTGAGATTTCTGCGCGAAGCGCACTACCTTCATTTTGGCACACCTTCATAAATATAAAAGACACGTCACCCTTGTGTCTTGGCCTGTTGTAAAGGGTACAAAAAGTCAGCCCCCTGAGCTTCCCCACCGCGAAGTGCGATGGCAGAAGGCCTCAGGGGGCTGAATGGATTTCGAGTCGCTAAATATGATTACTCGGCAACGAGCGTGAAGCGCTTGAAGTCGACAATCTTCAGCTCCTTGTCCTGCTGGGCGAGCCACTGGCTGACTGTAGCCTTGTCGCCGTCGCCGAACTGGAACTCCTGGTCGACGAGGCAGTTTTCCTTCAGGAACTTCTGAACGCGACCCTTGGCGATGTTCTCAATCATCTGGGCGGGCAGGTTGGCAGCCTTTTCGGCGGCAGCCTTCTCCTTCAGGGCGCGGGCCTCGTCGGCCTGCTCCTGAGTGAGCCATCCCTTCTTCATGTTCGATTCGATGTGGTCTTCGCTGTCGACGAGGTTGGGGTTGATGCCAGCCTTCTTCAGGACTGACTCTACATACTTCTCAACCTGCTCGAGCTTTGACTTCTCGACAGCGGTCTTATACTCTTCGTCGAGGACCTTCTGCGGAACACTTTCGGCATTCAGGGCAACGGGCTTCATGGCGGCTACCTGCATGGCGAGCTTGTGACCGGCTTCCTGGTTCTCCTTGTTGAGCTGGACCATCGTGCACAGGGTGTGCTTACCCATGTGGTCGTAGACCTCGATGTTCTCGCCTGTGAGCACGAGATAGCCGTCGAGTTCCATCTTCTCACCTGTGATACCCGAACGATGGGTCACGGCGTCCTGAACTTTCTGACCGTCGGCAAGGACAAGCTCCTTCACCTCGTCGAGGCTCTGGCACTTGTTGGCAACGGCTGCATCAAGGATGCTGCGAGTCAAGGCGATGAAGTCGGCACCATTGGCCACGAAGTCGGTTTCGCACTTCAAGGCGATGGTAGCGGCAAAGCCGTTCTCTACCTTTACCAATACACAACCATTGGATGTCTCACGGTCGCTACGCTTGGCAGCGATGGCCAGTCCGCGCTCGCGGAGCAGTTCCTTGGCCTTGTCGAAGTCGCCCTCGGCCTCGGTCAGTGCCTTCTTCACATCGGCAAGACCGGCACCTGTCATGGCGCGAAGCTTCTTGATATCGTCAATAGAAATTGCCATTTTGTCTTGTGCCTCCCCTGGGCCCCTCGGGAGTGAGGGGAGTGCCTGCCGGATTGTGGGGAGGTGGCAGGCACCTTTTGATAATAATAAAGTATTAAACTCTTAACTCATTGGCGCACTGATGTTACTATCCATTCATTGGCGAATGGCAAAACGTCAATACGTCGATTCGTCAATTTTTTACTCTTCGTCTTCAGCAGCGGGAGCGTTTGCTTCAGCTTCCTCTGCCTCTTCCTCCTTGCGAGCCTTGCGGGCGCGGCGAGGCTTTGCCTCGGCAGCCTCTTCGGCCTGCTCGGCAGCAGCCTTCTCGTCGGCCTTTTCAGCCTTGCGCTCTTCAAGACCTTCGGCAATAGCCTGGCAGCAAGCTGTCAGGACGGTGTCGATGGAGTCCTTGGCGTCGTCATTGGCAGGAATGAGGAAGTCGATGCCGTTAGGATCGCTGTTGGTGTCGACCATGGCAAACACGGGGATACCAAGGCGGTTAGCCTCCTTGATGGCGATGTTTTCCTTCAGTACGTCAACGACGAAGATGGCGCTGGGCAGGCGGGTCAGGTCGGCAATGGAACCGAGGTTCTTCTCCAGCTTGGCACGCTGACGCGTAATCTGAAGAAGCTCACGCTTAGAAAGATTTGAGAATGTGCCGTCAGCCATCAGCTTGTCGATGTTCGCCATTTTCTTCACTGCCTTGCGGATGGTCGGGAAGTTGGTCAGCATACCGCCGGGCCAACGCTCGATGACGTAAGGCATGTTGATGCTCGTTGCCTTCTCGGCAACGATGTCCTTAGCTTGTTTCTTAGTAGCGACGAACAGAATCTTCTTGCCTGACTTGGCAATCTGCTTCAGGGCTTCTGCGGCCTCGTCAATCTTGACGACGGTCTTGTTCAAATCGATAATGTGAATGCCATTGCGCTCCATGAAGATGTAGGGAGCCATGGCGGGATTCCACTTGCGCTTCAGGTGGCCGAAGTGGCAACCTGCCTGCAGTAACTGGTCAAAATTTGTTCTTGACATTTCTGTTTACTTTTTAATTGTTGTTTACTTTCTTTTTTAATCTTGTTAGATCAGCCCCTGGGTAGTCCCCCGATAAAAGGAGTCTCAGGAGTTTAGATACTAAACGGGTTCAGTCTCTATCCGACAATAGTACAATCGCCAAATAGATTAACGCTTACTGAACTGGAAGCGACGGCGTGCCTTGGGCTGACCCGGCTTCTTACGCTCAACCTCACGAGAGTCGCGGGTGAGGAAACCTTGGTCGCGAAGAGCCTTCTTGTCTTCAGCATTGATCTTCACGAGAGCACGGGCGATGGCAAGACGAAGAGCCTGACTCTGACCGGTGAAACCACCACCGTCGAGGTTTGCCTTGATGTCATATTCGCCAGTGACACCCAGCAGTTCCAGCGGCTGCTTTACAACATACTGCAGCATTGCTGAGGGGAAGTAGTTGGCAAGGTCACGCTTGTTTATGGTAATAGTGCCGGTACCCTTCTTCAGGTAGACGCGAGCAACAGAGCTCTTGCGACGGCCGATAGCATTAATCTGTTCCATATCTGATTACTTCTTATTTGTACTGGTTAATATCAATTGCCTTAGGCTGCTGAGCCTCATGCTTGTGCTCAGTACCTGCATAAATGTAAAGGTTCTTCAGCAAATGACGACCCAAAATGCCTTTGGGAAGCATACCCTTCACGGCGTGACGAAGAATACGCTCGCTGCCGTCAGGACGCTTGCGAAGCTCAGCGGGAGTGCTGAAACGCTGACCACCAGGATAACCCGTGTAACGAGTGTATACCTTGTCTGTTTCCTTCTTGCCGGTGAAGACAATCTTGTCGGCATTGATAATAATCACGTTGTCACCACAGTCGACGTGCGGAGTAAAGCTGGGCTTATACTTACCGCGCAACAGCTTGGCTACCTTAGAAGCAAGACGGCCCACTACCTGATCGGTAGCATCCAGAACCACCCACTCCTTCTGTGCTGTCTCCTTGTTCACCGAGACAGTCTTGTAACTTAAAGTGTTCATTCTTCTTGTTTAAAAATTTACTACTAAAAAACATTTTTTTTCTTCTGCGTCCAAACTTCCGAAGCATTTACACCTTGCCGACACCCTTACTTTATTAATATGTACGCGCATGAGAAGACGCAGCGCACATCAACAAGCAAGCGAGCCACACAGTGCTCCCGCTTACGAAACCTCGAACGTTGCGCGACAGATTCACTAACCATGATGCCTGGCCAAAGACACCACTATTAACACGGCCACGCTGGGGGCTCTAAGGACATACCCCCCGGAAATAATCGGACTGCAAAGGTACGGCTTTTCCGCCAAGCAACGAAAGCAAAAACAAGAAATAATAGCAGATTTATGAAAAATTAACAAAAATAAAACCAAAAAGCAACTTTACCAAACAACTTTTTCCCAAAAACCTTTGTCAATTCGAAAACATTTCGTAACTTTGCACCGCTTTAAGCCCAGATGGCGGAATCGGTAGACGCGCTGGTCTCAAACACCAGTGGGGCAACCCGTGCCGGTTCGACCCCGGCTCTGGGTACTTAGAACACCTTGTAAATCGTTGATTTACAAGGTGTTTTTCTGCTACTTCCCATTATTTGAACTACCAGATTCATTTTAACGATTTGAACATTTTGTTGATGCATTTTTTCTTTTGGTCCATATTAGGGTGAACGTAGAGATTGAGCGTCGTGCTAATATTGGCATGGCCGAGAATGACGCTGACGGTCTTGTAGTCACACTGGCTTTCAATACACCTTGTTGCAAAAGAATGGCGCAGCCCGTGAAATTTCAAAGAGGGAATGCCTAGTTGCTTCAGAAGTTGCTTGTAGTAGTTTCGATAAGTACGAGGCTCTGTCGGCTTTACCTCATTGGTTATTACAAAGTAGTCATCATTCACCAGTTTCTTCAAGGGACGGATCAACTTCATCAATTCCTTACTGATGGGGATTTCTCGGATGGAGTTCTTGGTCTTTGGCGTACCGATAACAAGTTCTGTACGCCTTTCGTTACCTTCGATGATATAGATGCGTTCTATGGTTCTGCTTACATGGATGGTCTCTGTGCCCAAGTCTATATCGCTCCACTTCAAGGCACACACCTCTCCGATTCGCATTCCTGTACTTAGGCAGATGTAGATACCGAGATTACGGAATGTGAAGTTGTCAGTGACATACTGCATCAACTTCTTCTGATGGCTGATGCTCAACACCTCCAACTCTTTGCTCTTCTGCTCTGTGGGGTACTTGATGCTCCAGTCGGTAAATTCAAGTAGTTCTGCTTTCACGCCAAACTTCTGAATCATCTTCAAGACAATCAAGATGTCCTTCACTGTCTTCTGACTCAGTCCGTCGTTCAATTTCTTCAGTGCAAAGGCTTGAACATCATCCTCTGCTAAATGAGACTTGTCACCAAACGCTGGGAGAATGTGGTTCTCCAAGATGAGGGCATAAGCAGACATTGTTGACTGCTTTACATACTGCTGCTTATCACTCTTCCAGAGTGCAGCAACTTCTCTAATCGTTTTCTTATCCATATTATTCTCTTTTAGGGTTATACCTACTTATATAATAAGGAATAGGCTGTAAAATTAGAGAAACAGAAGCATCAAAGTCCCAAATTT
>JAFSRY010000080.1 GCA_017445845.1 Prevotella sp. | reverse complement strand
TCCTCGCGTTGGGCAGACAACTGCGCTCTCATCAAAAGACACCGTACTAATAGACTTCACGCTAAATGATTGATACAAAATAGTTAATAAACAATAAATATCTTCCAATTATTTGGATAGCAACATAGAAGCAATAATATTGATTCAACTTTCGGAAGTATGATAACAATCTGTATAAGAGCACCCCGAACCTTCGGCCGTCGACCTTTGGTTCTGGGCGTTATTTACTTCCGAAACGTAAGTATTGAAATCAGTAGGCCATATATCGTTATCGGCTGCCACTATTGCCAAGAACCGAAAAAGTAAATCAACTGAATTTGGTCAGCAAATTAACTGAATTTTTTTCGGAAGCTAAGTTTTGTGTTTGCTTGGACTTCGTTTTGTGTTTGTCGGGGCTTGCTTTTCAACAAAGATCTGCAACGCCTGTTTATCGGCCTTACGGAAGACTTTTAATGCTCATTCGTTTTTTAGGGAACAGCAAAATTTTTATCAGCAAAAAGGCATTCGTTAAAAATAGTATTTTTATTCAATATCCACTGAAAACCAAACAGTTATCTTTTTGAAAAGTAAGAAATAGAAAAATGCTAAACGTCATTTTGTCAGATATTAAAAAAATTTTGTTAAATATTTAAACGAAACTAAAATTGCTTTCTCTTAATTTTGCAGCAAATTTAAATCTGAAACTAAAAATTATCGCTATGAATAGACTGATATTCACGTTAATGCTGCTTGCGACAGCCATCGGAGCAAAAGCCGACAGGTGGACTAAGCCCAGTCAGTATGAGTATCCGGATGAGACGGTGCTCTATATTGGTCTCATCGACCCTTCCATCGGTACAACCCCTGAAATTCATTTTGGTGATTTTGAGTTGGCAGCCTTCATCGATGGCGAGTGTCGTGAAGTGGTGAAAGAGCAATTGCGTGACGACTTGGCCTTTGCCGGTGATTGTTTTCGTCTGCGCGTGCGAGGCAATGCAAAAGATATGGGGAAGGAGATTACCTTCAAACTATTCAATGCGGGCTTTGTGTATAATTTCACAACGACCTATAAGTTCGACGGAGAGTCCCACGGCACACCGGGATTGCCTGTTCCCCTTCCCTGCCAGATGATCAGTGGCGTGGGTATCGAAGACCCCATCGTTGTCGAGCAAGGGTCGACGATAGACCTGCACGACAAAGCCTGGTTGTTATATGGCGTCAATTCACTGACCACTAACACAGTTTCGCCCATCGACGAAGAGGAGACACCCATAGAATTCGACTGGCGAAACAACTGGGATTTCCACTATGAGATTGGTGAGGATGGTTTCTCCCTTACGGGTACGGAACTGACATCAGAGGAGAACGAGGCATATATCAGGGTAAGCGTATTAAATGATTGGATGCCCTTGGATGCATGGGCTAACGTCATTGTTGTCGAGAAGATTGTGCCCCTGGAGGGTATCAGCTGCGATGTCACCGAAATGCATACCTACATAAACGATGATTTTATTGCCCAGGTGCAGCCTCATGTCATTTTCCTTCCCGAAGATGCCACCAACAAGAATTTCAAGGTAGAGGAACTTGTAGATGATGACAAGAAACTATTCTCCGGTAACACCCCATTCGGCAGTGGTGAAACGACCATTTGCCTGGTGTCAAAAGAGAATCCTTCGCTGAAGACTGATAATATTAAGGTATATATCCAGCGCCGACCGGACCACATCCGTGCCAAGTCATCGACCATCAACGTCCCCATGGGGGGTGATATCATGGCTGCGCTGATTGACAACATCGTGTTTGAGCCGACTTGGGCCGACGACATCGACAAGACCCTAATCTTAGATTACAAAGGACCGAGTATCTTCGACAAGAACTACATTGCGGACCACTATGGACAAGGTATCTTCACGGTGAGGGCGGCAGCCCAGTCGCCCGACTTCTGGACCGGTGAGGTCGACGAACTCGAGATTACCGTCATCGTGAAGACTCCCGTCACCGGCCTTGAAGCTTCTGAAACGGAAGCCTATGTGCAAGTGGGCGACAATGTCTATGACAAGCTCAAAACCATTGTCCATGTCGTTCCGGAGGATGCCACTTTCAAAAACCTCACCTTCGAGCCGCAGACCGACGGCTTCATCGACAGCAAAGGTGTTGCCCTGAAGGAAGGCGACCTCGTCGTTACTGTGGCCTCCGAGGATGACCCGAGCTATTCCGTCGACATTAAGGTTGTCATCATGGGCCACCTCTTCTTCACGCTGAAAGATGTCACCGTCTCGAAATTCGGTACGGCAGATGTCACCATTACCGTGAGCACCACCATCGACGGCAAGCGTGTGCAGCTCGTACCCGATGAGCACAGCAATATGGGTTGGGGCGAAGTGGCCACGGTCGAACGCCTTGACGACACAGGACTCAAGTGGCGCTTCCACGGCCGTTACTTCGGCAGCTATGAATATGGCGTCACCTATGATGGCTCTGTGGGTAAGAAGGATGCCAACACCGTTGCCCGCGCCAAACTGGTCATACCTGTAGAATATGAATATGTGCAGGGATGGAACTGGTTGTCGCTGCCCGTTGTGACAATGACCAATTCTGCCGTCAACATCGGCACTTCTACGACACCCGACTTCCTCGAAGTCCGCTCCTTCGATGCTGAAACCTATCGCGATCCCGAATTAGGCTTCTTCGGCGACCTCACTAAGATGGAACCTGAAGGCGGAGCCTATAAGGTCTATGCCACAAAGGCCGGCCGCCTCAACCTTGGCACCGGCGATCTCATTCGTGTCTTGAACACTGCCACCGTGCGGCCCGGCTACAACTGGCTGACCAACCCGCATGAGATAGACCATAAGCTGAGTCTCCTCGGTGGATTGGCAACCTTCGCCCAGAAGGGCGACCTCATCGTCGGCCGTGACATGTTTGCCGAGTACGACGGCAACGAGTGGGTCGGACCCGACGGTTTTACAATCAGGGCCGGTCAGGGGTACCTATATTATAATAATGTGGACTTCACCCATGACATCACCTGGGGCAGTACGAACATGGCTCCCGACGCTGAAGACGATGACGATGAGTCGCTGGCTCGTCAGGCCTATCCCGTCCATCCATGGAACTTCGACAGTACCCGCTATCCTGACAACTTCACCATCGTCGCAGCCCTCAACGGCATCGACGACACCGAAGAATACACCGTCGGCGCCTTCGTGGGTGGAGAATGCCGTGGCTATGGAATGCCTGCCGGAAAGAAATACATCTTCATCACCGTCTATGGAAAGGTGGGTGAAAAGGTTTCCTTCCAGCTCCTCGACAGCCGTACGGGTCGGCACTACGACATCAGCAATCAGCTGTCGTTCGGGCTCCGGGCCGGTTCTCTCAGCCATCCCGTCGTACTGGCAGCCGACATCGACGGCATCGGCAGTACCATCTTTACCGATGAGGCCACCGACGAATACTTCGATGTCTTCGGCCGCAAAGTCAGCGGAGGGCAGCAGGGCGTGACCATCCGGCGCACCGCCGACGGAAAGTATCGCAAAGTAATTAGAAAATAGAGATATTGGTATAAATAATATATAATAACTTAATAATACTTAGAGCTTATGAAAAAGATTTTAGTAACATTGATGCTGTTGTTGCCCTTTATGGGTATCATGGCGCAAGACACACGATGGACTGCTGCCACCTCTACCGATTACGATGGAGAGACCGTGCTCTATCTGCAAGTTGTTGATGCAAACCACAACGACATGTGGCTTTCGGAGCCGTATCAGATAGCAGCGTTCATCGATGGAGAATGCCGTGCAGAGGCTACCCAGTATTATTCGGAGAATGATCCCACTGGAGTCCCCACGAATTTCGACAAACAGTTCTTCCGCCTTCGTGTGGAAGGTTCCCGGAGTGGTGATAAAAACAAGACCATCACGGTGAAATTCTATAATTATATGGGCGACCAGTTCGTCTATAAGTTTGCTAATACCTTCACCTTCGATGAGGAAACGCACGGTTCACCCAGTGCACCCGAGCAGGTGGTATTGCTGCCGGTTAAAATGCGTGAAGGCATCTATGTTGGTGGTCTTAATGAAGAAGGAAACCTCATGATTTCACTCAACCAGACCATTGACCTCAAAGAGAGAATCAGCCTTCTCTATGGAACAGACGGTATGGAGTCAACACCGACAAACACCTATTCGCCCGTCGATACCGATGAGACCCCGATTGAATATGAATTCATTCAGGACAATCAGAGACTCCTCAATCTTAACGGATCTAATCTGACAGGTGTTCAAACCAGTGAAAACAGATGGGATTACGAAATGATCAGAATCACCGTTGAAGGCCATCCCTCTATTGAGACGTATCTTTATGTCGTTGTCTGGGATCCCGTCACGGCCATCAGCACCGACCTCACGTCGCTCACCGTCTACACCCGTGATGACCTGACTACCTATTTCAATTCTCATGTCTTCTTCACTCCGGCTAATGCCAGCGACCAGACCTATTATTTTGAGGAAGATGGCGCAGAACTCGATCCTACGGGTGCCCCCGCAGGCCATGTCAGTGGCACAAACGCCATCATGTCGGGTGAGGCCACCGTCCGCCTTGTGGCTAATGACAATCCCGAGGTGAAGTCGGGTGACATCGCCTTGACCATTCTCGACCGACCCACCGGCATCCAGCTGAAGGACGGACAAGTTGCTGAGGTACAAGTTGCCAAGGGTGACAATGTCCTCGATGCCATTAAGGCCATCATCGACGTGCTGCCCCTCGACGGAGAATATGTAGACCGCTCTATCACCATCCAGCCTATCCGCCAGCAAGCCCTGTGGGATGAGAACAACATTGCCACAAAGGTGGGCGAAATCGAAGTGTTGGTGACGGCTACCGCTCAGTTGTATCCGCAAGACCAAATCAACGTTCGTGTGAAGGTCTTCCAGCCTCTTGAGAACCTGACGGCCAGCCAGACTGATGTCACCGTCTATGTAGGCATCAATGCCTTTGAAACCATCTTTGGATATATCAACTTCGTACCTGCCGATGCTTCTAATCAGGGTATGGAATGGCTCAACTTCGTTTCTTCCAACACCTCGGTTGTCGACCGCCAAGGTATGGCTGTGGAGTCAGGAACCACCACCGTCACCGTCACCTCTCGCGAAAACCCCCAGATAGAGCTCGTCTTTAATGTAACGGTCAAGAAGGCCCTCACCTTCGTAGTGCCTTATGACATTCTGAACCTTTCGAAGTATGAAGACACCGTTATTGACATTGATGTCAGTGGCGACGATCCCTTCGATCCCTCACTGCTCGAGTTGGTATTCGACAACCACCCGAATGCCGGATGGGGTGCCGTGGCAACAGCTGTGAAAGCTGATGACACCGGTAAAAAGTGGAACCTCCGCGGTAAATACTTCGGTCAGTGGACGATGCAGCTGAAGTACAATGGCAACATCATGCCGGGTACTGCCATTGGTGCCAACGTACCTGTTGAGTATAAATTCAATGAAGGTTGGAACTGGCTCTCTATCCCTGCCACCATCTACGATCCCGAAATTATGACCCATATGGCAGAAAAGACCTTCAAGCTCGAAAATACGCCCGAATTGCGTAGCCCCATCTACGAAGCCAGAACGCAGGACGGCCTGGTCATCAATGATGAGCAGTACGGCTTTGTCGGCGACTTCAAGGAGATTGCCATGGACGACCAGATGTATAAGGTAAAGGCTACCGAGGATGGAACGATGTACTTCGGTGACGGCACACCGCTGGTGATGGCCAACCCGGAAGTCAATGTCTATCCTGGTTACACCTGGGTTGCTTATCCGCATGAGGTGAACCACACCGTCGCCACCCTCAGCAGCGCATTGAGCGAAGGTGCACACAACAGCGATATGATCATCGGTAAGGATGGCTTCGCCGCTTACAACGGCAGCAACTGGTTGGTATTCGAAGGCACCTTCAACTTCATCGCCGGTCAGGGTTACATCTATTATAGCAAAGGTGTTGAGGACCACGAACTGAACTGGGGCGACCAGACGCTGGCACCCGATGCAGCAGCCAAGCCCGCACCCTCCACGCACCGTCGTGTATGGAAGTTCAACAACAGCCGCTTCTCCGACATGATGCCCGTCATCGCTACCATTGACGGAATAGAGCGTATGGGATTCTATACCGTCGGAGCCTTCGTCGGTGACGAATGCCGCGGATTTGGTGGCTGCGTCGATGGTAAGTGGATGTTCATCAGCGTGTCTGGTGAGCCGGGTGAGACCGTCCACTTCCGCCTCCACAACGAAATCACCGGTGAATACACCGACCTCGCCACCACGGTGAAGTTCGGTCCCATTCCCGGAACAATCGACGAACCGTTGAAACTCTCTACGACAACGACTGGTATCAGCGAAGTCTATCGCAATGATGTTGAGGAAGACTTCTATGACCTCAGCGGACGTAAGGTCAACGCCGACCACAAGGGCGTGACCATCCGTAGAACTGCCGACGGTAAGTTCCATAAGGTATTGAACAACTAAATTTTCCACAGTGGAGGGTGTGCCGGACAATGGTGCCGGCACATCCTCCATCACCTCCAACAATTCATTCGTTTTTTTGTCAATTCGTTAACTTGTTAATCCGCAGACAATGAAGAGAAAACAACATATCGCAACGATAGCAGTGACGCTGGCCCTTATGCTGCCAAACGTTGTGCGAGCCCAGGACATCAAGCAGATCGCCGAGAGCGACCCGCTCATCATTACAGGTGCCGTGGGCACGCAGAACACGTATTATCACTCCTCTATGGGTAGTGGCTACGCATCCCCGCTGAACAACTCGGTATATGCGAACCTCAATATCAGCGTCTACGGGTTCAGTATGCCGTTCTCGTTCTATTATTCGAACGATAACACGTCGTTTACCTATCCTCAGTTCTCGTTCAACCTGCAACCGCACTACAAGAACTGGACGGGATACATCGGTGAGTCGGCCATGTCCTACAGCCAGTACGTCATGAGTATGGCGTTCAATGGTGTCGGCGTCGAATACAACGACGGCAAGCGGCTGCGCTTCGGTGCATGGTATGGACGCCTGCGCAAGGCCGTCAACGACGACCCCACCGACCCCTATGCCCGCACACCGGAGTATAAGCGAATGGGGTGGGGATTCAAGCTGGGATACGGTAACTCCCAAAACTTCCTCGACCTCTACTTCCTGAAGGCGTACGACCAGCTGAAGTCCATCGACGAACGTTGGCGCAGCGCCGTCACACCGAAGGACAACCTTGTGGTGGGCTTGAAAGCCATTACGACACCGTTGAAGGTGCTCTCCCTGTCGGTCAATGCCGCTGCCTCCGTCATGTCGTCCGACGCACAGGCCGACATCATCGAGGTCGACGAGGCCCGCCGATGGGACAAAGTGTTCGATGTGCGCTACAGCACGCTGGCACGCTTTGCCGGTGATGCCAATGTCACACTGACACTGCCCTCACTCACGGCTACCGCCTCCTATCGCATGATACAGCCCGACTATGGCTCGCTCGGAACCTATTATCTGTCGAACAACCTCCATAGCCTCGGACTCACGCTCGGTACATACCTCTTTAAGAAGGTTTCCATCTCCGCCACCTTCTCCGGGCAGGAAGACAACCTCTCGAAGCGGCAGCTCTATACCACGCGAGGCCTCGTCTACAGCGTCAATGCCTCTACCCGGTTCGGTAAGCACTTCACACTGGCGGCCGGCTACAACGGATATACACAGACACAGAGCGACGGAACGGCCCGCGTCAACGACACCATCCGCGTCAACCGCATCATGGAGGGATTTACCCTCACACCCTCGTTTAACTTCGGTGGCGAGACCTTGACCCACCAGATCTCCCTGTCGGCCAGCCTGACCAACAACAAAGACCGCAACCGGTTTGCTACTGGCGAGAGCGACGTCAAGGCCCTGGCACTCGGCACAAGCTATAACATTGGCATCAAGCCTTGGGAAATGGACATCACGACGTCTCTCAACCACACCGTGTCGAAAGGCTATCGGTCGGAATATAGAAGCGACATCTTCTCGCTTACGACCAGCCGCTCGTTCCTCAAAGACGACAACCTCAATGTCTCGCTCACCGGCTCTCTCTGCTACAACGAAATCAAGTATCAGTCGAAGAACCTCTCTATGGGTGCCGACATGTCACTCGGCTATACCCTGAAGGAGGTCCATTCCTTCTCGCTGAGTGCCGGCATCAACAAGTATGGCGACGTCAACCTCGTCAAGAAGAAATCAGGGCTCGATGCTACTGACATCTCCGCCTCGTTCAACTATAACTATACCTTCTCGCTCGTCGAAATCAAGAGGAAAGGCGAAAAGAAAGAACAAACGATGTAGCGAACCATCCTAACGACATCCCGAAATAACGTCATAACGGCATCCCGTCAAAACGAAACAAAGTAAAAAGTCAAGATATGAAACGAATCACCTCGATATTTGCCAAGTTGGCGCTCCTCTTTGGAGTCCTCACGGCACACGCTGAAGACATCACCGTCGTGATTACCCCCGTACAGCAGATACTGCCTCCGCAGGCACTGCTCTACGTCGCTAACCCCGGCAACTACTTCAACATCACGCTCATCAACTCGAGTGCAGAAACGAAGAATGTCTATCTCGGCATGTCGGTCGAGCAGACCAGTCCGTCGAACAGCCTCTCGGTGTCCATACCCGCCAATAGACAGCCACAGCAGCCTATTGCCGTCGGACCGGGACAGTCCCGGCAACTGTCACTGGTGGAGATGAAGACACTCTTCAACCATGTGCCCATGAACGAGGTGAAGGCCACACCCGGACTCTTCGACTCATATAACAACGGCTCCTTCGGACTCCTGCCCGAAGGCATCTACAAGGCACAGGTCATTGCCTACCAGTGGAACCCCACGCTCGCGACGCCCGTCGCACTGAGCAGTCCCTCGGCAGGTATCTGTAACTTCACCGTGTGCTACAAGGCGCAGTCGCCGGAGTTCCTCACGCCGATGGCGCAGCTTGGCGTCGCTACCCTGTCCACGCAGACTCCTTTCTTCACATGGAAGCAGCCCATCGTGACGTGCAACCCCGCCGCTGTCAACTTCACCTACACCTTCCGCATGGTGGAGATGATACCCAACCAGCAACCCGACGTCGCCATTAAGAACAACGCCGTCTTCTACGAAGTCAAAGACCTGATGACCCCGATGGTCACCATCCCCTTCAATTTCGTATCAAGACTCGATAAGGACAAGACCTATGCCGTGCAGGTGACCGCCAAGGCCACCGGCACAGGAGCCAACCAACTCAACTATGTAGACATCGAGAACGATGGTAAGAGTAACATCCTCATGGTGAAAATCACCTCCAGTAAGGTGGACATTCCCGTCGTGGAGGAAGAGGAAGAACCCGAGCCGACCAATCCCGACGATGCCGATGCCGATGACGAGTTCTCGTCTGCCTTCGGCGGAGAAGGCTTCAAGGCGCTCTATAACTTCAAGCAGCCCGCCATCATCAGACCTATCTTCGAGAAGGATGTCGCCCGTAAGCTCTATATCGGCGACGATATCGACATCGAGTGGCGCCGTGTGCTCTTCATCGGTGGTGAAGGTGAGATGGAAGACACCCTCGACTTCAGCTATAACGTCCAGCTCTACACCAACGAAAATGCTGACATCGAGGAAACACTCAAGACGACACCTATCTATCAGACCACAACCAAGGATTTGGAGAGCACCATCTCTTGGGACAAGATCAAGGAAGATGTGAAGGCCGGCAGCTATATGGTGCTGCGCATCGAACCTGTCTGCAAGGGTGAAGAGTCTATCGACTATGAGAAAGACGACAAGTCGAACATCATCGACTTCGCCTTTGTCGACCATCTCTCCAAGCGTTACTTCCAGTGTTCTTCCGTTTCCATTCTTGGCGAACCCACACCCACGGAGTTAAGTGAGAAAGACATTATCGCCAACAGTAAGAATGGCACGATGGCCTACTATATCGGCGACTACAAGATCACCTTCGACCAGCTCACCAAGAATAAAGGCAAGGACAGCTACAGCGGTAAAGGCCATGTGCTGTGGGAGCCTATGGGCTATAAGATAAACATTGCCGTGAAGTTCGACGAAATCTGCATCAACGATGCGGGTGTCGTCTATTCCGGCACCGCCACCACCTATCCTGAAGAGGAAAAGGCAAAGATGAGCAACTACGAGTGCGTAGAGAAACTCTTCTCCGACTGGGGCGTTGACAACCTCTTTGGCGATGTCGACCTGCCCTATGCCGAAACGATTACCAAGTATGCCGGCGACCAGGTGAAGAAGACCGTAGCCGAAAAAATTGACATCAGTACTTACTACAGTTATATAAAGAAGGGTGAGGCCGTCGTCGACCAGTTCCTGCGTGGTGAGATTGACGACCTGCACTTCCCGCTCTCACTGCCCAAGAGTATCAACAAGACACCGTGCGACATCCAGATTGCCACGATGAAGTTCAGTGCCGACCAGGCCACGATGGACGTGCTGGCTGAGTTCACCATGCCTGAGAGCAAGTATCTCAAGAATGAAATCCTGCTCCTCGGTGCACCGCGACTCTGTATCAGTCCTGACAACGTACTGCCCGAATCCGGCACCTTCGCGCTGTTGGGCGACTTCACTATTGTCGATCCCGACTCGAAGTTCGAGTTCACCTTCAATGCCCCGAAGGACGTCATCAATCCTATCGACGGTACCTTCATCAGTTGGTCGGAAGGCACGCTCGAACTCCTCGACATCGATGTCAGCATGAAGATACCCAAGCTGAAGAAGGTCGGTAAGGACGGTAAGGTCACACAGGAAAATCCCACCCTTAACTTCCACGCCTCCATCGGCTCATGGGACGACTGGTTTGCCGAGTGCTCCATGGAAGAGTTCACCACCGATGACACCAAGGGATGGTCGTTCCAGCCCGGTAAGGACATCATCTACGACCACTCTGTCTATCGCAACGGCAAGAACATGGGTAAGTTCCCCGAAGGCTATAACAAGGTGGATGCCGGTATGTCGTCAGAGGGTGCACCCGACACCGAATGGCAGGGACTGTATGTCAGCGAGGTGAAGGTCATCTTCCCGGGAATGCTCGACATCAGCGACAAGAGCAAGCTCAAGGAGGGTGAAGCTGAAGTCCTCGACGACGGACGGTTCTGCTTCGCAGCCAAAGACATGTTTGTCGATGGGGCCGGTGGAACAGGCAAGGCTGCCATCTCCTGCCGAATCGGACTGTCGAACATCTTCGACCTCAGCACCGGTAAGCTCGGAGGATGGGGCATCTCCATGGATGAGTTCATGCTCGAAATCACCCAGAATGCCTTCAAGAAAGCATATTTCAAGGGAACAATCGAAACACCGCTCGAAGGACTCATCGGCTATCAGTGCGACATGTACGCACAGGGTAAGGATGCCGATGGCGTCACCGACCCCAACCGGTCGGCCTACATATTCAAGACCCAGCAGTTGGAGGGACTGAACTTCGACTTCTGGCTGGCATCGATCGACTTCGACCACGACCAGACCTACTTCCTCGTTGAGGCCGAGCGCTTCAGAGACGACGAATCGAAGAACACCACCAAGGTCGAACTCAACATCGGTGGTGTGATGAGCATCGACATCGCCGAGCGAGCCTTGAAGAAGATTGGCGTGCCCGGCAAGCTCACCGCCTATCTGCCAGGCATCAAGATCAGCGGACTCCGACTGGCCAACTGCGAACGCTGGAAGTCGGCATACACCCAGAACCAATACGAAGACCCGTCCAAACAAGGAGGCGGCGGCATCAGCTTGAACGGCTTCTTCGGATGGAAGGAAGAATATAACATCAAGAAAGACGAGTTCTACTTCAGCCTCGGTCGATGGTCGCTGTCGTTGGGCGGTGGAGGCGGTATGGCCTACCACATGTTCGACAAGGACGAAACGTACACCGACCGCTGGTATCTCGCACAGGCCGACGTGACGCCCGTCGACATGGGTCACGGACCGTCGGCGATGACCGCCTATGTCAGTGGCATCGACCTCGTCACGGAAGAGGAAGCCGGCAAAGGAAAGGTCTCTGCCTTCGACTTTAATGTCAAGAAGTTCGACTTCAAGTATGAAAAGAACGTCGCCACGCTCACCGTCGGCGGTGACATCTCGCTGATGGGCGGTGCCCTCTCTTGCGGATGCACCCTCGACCTGTTGGCCGACGTCGACATTGACAATATGTCGTTCAAGGCCAGAAAGCCGAAGTTCAACGAAGCCCACTTCACCAGCTCCTTCGGATGCGTCGTCTTTGAGGGTACGCTTAATGCTGTCGACACCAACGACGACGACGGTTACAAGGGTACTATCACGCTCCATGTGGGCGAACTCTTCAAACTCGACATCGAAGGCCTCTACGCCAACCATGAAGACGGCGGAAAGAAGATTGCATGGGGTTACTTCGAGTCGAAGGTCGCCGGTGAAGGACTTCACTTCGACCCCATTGTCCTTAAGGGCATCGAGGGTGGCTTCTACATCAACTGCAACGTTGAGAAGACGTACCAGAAGAGCTGCTACGGCGGCAAGTTCGGACTCACCGTGGCCAGCTCCGGCGATGCCATCACCGGTGATATGAACCTGACGTTCATCTACGACGGCGAGAACAAGTGCGTGTCATCCATCGTCCTCGTCGGTTCTATCAAGGCCATGATGGGCATGGTCAAGGGCGATGCCAAGATAGCCTATAACGATGTGCCGAAGAAGGAGCGCACTTTCGAGCTCGACGTCACGGTGACGGCCAGCACAGACCTTGGCGCAGCTGTCCAGAAGGCTGTCGAGGAAAAACTCGGTGTCTTCAATGCCAAGTACAAGGACATGATGGCGAAGGTGAAGGAACTGCCTGGCGGCTCATTGGCAGCAATGGGACAGGACGAAGAAGCTTCCGACGACGCCGAAAAACTCTCTGGAGATGAAAAGAAAGCCTCTGGCGACGGTTCGCAGAAGCAGCATATCGGCGGTGCCTCCGTCAAGGTCAACTTCAACCTGAAGGTGACCAAGCCCTACGGCAAGAGTGTGAAGTGGCACGCCTACTTCGGCCGACCCAACAACCGATGCGAATTCACCTTCATCGACTTCCTCATCGGCTCGAAGGACATCGGTGGCTTCGGTGCATGGTGCTACATGGGCGTCAACGGCTACCTCTGCATGGGTAACGAACTGCCCGAGGAGGGTATGCCTGACCCGCCGCAGGAAGTCATGGACTACCTCTATGGTTCGAAGAACGAAAAAACGCTTGATACCGGTGCTGGAACCAAGAGCCAGTTGAATACTGCAAAAGATAACGTAGCGAAGGCCTTCAAGGCGGCCAACGAGGCCGGCGGTTCCGGCGGATTCATGTTCGGACTGCATGGTAAGGCAGACTTCGGTGTCAATGCCGGTCTTGTCTACTGTAACGGTCTGTTGATGGCAGGCTTGGACATGATGGTGAAGAAATACAAGGATGGCACCCACTGTGCCGACGGTCGTTCAATGGGTAAGAACGGTTGGTACGGACTGGGACAGATGTACATCATGGTGCAGGGTGAGCTCGGTGTGCAGATCAACCTGTGGTTCTTCAAAGGCCGCTGCTCACTCATCAAGGCTGGTTTCGGTGCCCTCCTGCAAGGCGGTGCCCCCAACCCGGCATGGGCATACGGAAAGGTGAAGGCCCACTGCGAACTGCTGGGCGGCCTGTTCAAGTTCAACAAGAGCGTAGAGTTGAAGGCCGGTCGCGTCTGCGTTCCCGACTATGGCGACCCGCTCGACAACCTCGACCTCTTTGCCGAGTGTGAACCGGGTAAGGAAGACGACAACAATTACTCGGAGACTGACGTGTCTCCTGACCTCTGGCCTAAGTTCACCACCAACTTCACCATGGACACCCAGTCGCGACTGCTCGACGAAGGTAAGGGCTACGAGCGCAGCTATATGTTCAAGGTGGTACAGGTGGACCTCATCTGCGAGTCCAACTCCAAGTATAACCAGAAAAACCTCACTACGACCACCCTGGATCATGTGTCGTTCAATGTCGGCTGTGCTCCCCTTGAGCCGAACTCGAAATATAAGCTCTATCTCAAGGGAAGAGCCTACGAGTATAACGTTTCCAAGGGTAAGTGGGATGACCCCATCATTGACGGAAAGCGCCAAGTGAAGACCGACGAGGCTACCTACTACTTCAAGACAGGCAATCTGAAACCCAACGTCACTGACTATATCGCACTGTCGAGCATCGGTACGAACTACCAGAGCCAGGTGCGCCGCGACGACGTGTCCTATCCGTATCTGTCGCTGAAGCGTAACCGCGACGACCTCTTGCGCGACTACGACTACTATTGGATCCTCTTCAAGAATGGAAAGTATGTCTATGGTACTCCCGTCGTGGCAAAGAATACGGCCAAATCCTCGGTATGGGGCATCGGCGACAAGAACCTGCGTTTTGTCAACAGTACATACTCCGAAAACATGAAGAAGCAATACATTGGTTCGGGAACCTCCAACGACTATCGCTGGGCCGTCTACCGCTTCGACAAGGGTAAGGGTGCTGCCGAAATCAAAGGTCTGTTCCAAAAGACCGACTTCAGCGACGACGTTTCTAAGAAGGTGAATTCCAAGAAGGAAGCCTATAGCAACCAGAAGGGTGTCAGTGCGTACGCCAAAAAGACTCAGAGTAATACCTACTTCGGTGCCACCAACGATGCGGCAGGCGAAATCAACAACTTCTTCGCCAAGGAAGAGAAAGAGAAGCAGAATGAGAAGAATACCATCGAGACCACCTCGCAGCGGATGCAGGACTACACCTATGCCGAATTTCAAACTGGTGTCATGGACTGGTATTCAGAGTTTGACAACATCACGGAGTCAACCTATAAGAACTACTCCGGTGCAAGGGGTCTCATGCCTTACGACCGTGTGTTCTTCTCCTTTGAAAAAGTTAACTTTAAAAGTACCAGTGGCAACTGGAAGTTCCGCGACATGAAGTTCGACAGCGACTACTGGAACCTTGCCTACAGCGATGTTAATGCCTATGACGCTTCAGCATGGGAGAAATCACCTTATTGGGCCATCGGCTATCTGACGAAGTACCTCTTCCTCGGAGGTATGCCGGTCAACAAATACCACTTCGATACGTCCATAGCCAAACGAAGCAAGAATATGAATGTTAACTATATAGGACAAGGAAAAGTAAAGATTTGGACGGATGGCGACATTACTTTCACCGAAAATCACAATCAGAAGAATCCGAAGGGTCTGACCATCAAGACGCAATATCCCGAATTGCGGTCCGGTGACTCGCCGATAACGACGTTCGACGGATTGTTCGGATCCCTCAGTGATGCCTCACTTACAATGATTCCTTACTTTGATTATTATACTGGTGATACGAAAAAAGTGGCGATAGCCATGTATGGCGATAATGCGTTGAAATGGTCTGACATCTTCGCAAAGGCTGTTCCCTATAGGCCGCGATGGGATGGTCATAGCTACATGCTGGGCAAGACCAAGACGCAAGACCAGCTTGATGCCTTAGGCTACTGTGGTACCACCGACATGGAAGTGCAGACATGGGAGAGAAACCTGCAGTATGTGCAAGACCTGCGCGTTGTCCGGAAGTACCGTGAGGCTACCCTTTCCGATGCCTACGGTATGTATGAGCTGACAAAGCAGATGAACAAAACAGCAGAAATTGCCGAAACTGTCCTTTCACTGAAAGGCTGGTTAGGTCTTTCAGAAGATAAAGGCTTGTTTAGTGCCACTTGGTACAAAGATATGGGTCTTACAGGTAATGATATTGTTGATTTTATTCAAGGTATACCAGCCTCTATTAATTTTGATCGGACGGGCACCTTCTCCATGGGTGGGTATACCAGAAATTATACAATCACCACCAACACTGCAGTCAATGGAAGCACCTATAACGGAACGTTCAAGACCTTGCAGGGTTGCGACCTCGAAGAGAGACACTTCTATAACGCAATTGTTGCCGCCGGAAAGATCAAGGGATTGTCCATCATCTACGACAGTGCTTTTGATAGTTACGATAAACGACGCAAATCCCCGAACACATGTTGGGAGCGTATGAAGAACTTCACGTTCGACTACCAGAGTTATCTGAACTCAATCAGCTCGGTTGTCTTCGAGGGATGGAAGGCCACATATTATGATTTCAGCAAGTCTCCCGGCTGCTATCGTCTCGACTACGACATGAAGAGTACGAATGTCAGAAGCATACAAATTCTCAACCCCTTCAGTGGTGTTTCAGTTGTTCAATAGAAAGGTATATGAATATGAACAGACATAAATTGCTTTATGTGGCAGGAGTCCTGGGCTTGGCCGTCGCCATGATGGCCGCTCCTCGCCATGGTGCCATCGGTCAGCGTGTTTACGACGAGCCCGACTCATTGATTATCAACGACTCGTTAGTAAAAAATACTCTTTTCGGCGATTCTCTTTTGTCGGAACAGTTAATGGCGCGCGACACGCTGGAGGTCTACCGTCCCAGTCAGATCTTTGTGCTGTCGAAGGTCACCGACGACGGCGTCGTCCTGCGCTGGGCCCCAGAGTCTTATGCCGCCTTCCGCACCCTGCGCGACTCAGGATATGTCGTCAGGCGTATCGGCGGACCCGAAATGACCGGGTTGGCTTATGACACGCTGGCCATCGTCAGGTCGCTGACGGTCGACGAGTTCAAGAAGCGTTTCGAACCCAACGACTCGATGGCAGGTATGGCCGTGCAGCTCATGTGGGGCAACCTGACGCAACTCGACCAGACCGAGCAGCCGCCAGGCACTTTCTCGGCCTATCAGGAAGTGTGGGAACAGCAGGAGGACATCACCGGAACGGCCATGATGATTGCCGAACTCAGACCCGATCTGGCGGAGGCCATGGGTCTGCTCTACATAGACCGCACAGCCAAAAAAGGTGCCGACTACATGTATTCCGTCCTACCGAACCTCTCCAACGACAGCATCTGCGACGTACGGGGCGGAGTCATTCCTGTCAAGGTCGAAAAGACTGCCCGGCAGTCAATGGCAGGCATCATCCTGGAAGACTCGCTGACGGTACCCATGAATGTCGCTATCTCCTGGCCCAATCTCACGGAGTTCTCTGCCTATAACATCGAACGCCGCGAAGTGGCCAGCGAAAAGTACGGCACCGCCGGCAGCGACTGGAAGCAGCTGAACGAACAGCCGTATGTGTCGTTCAAGAACGCCTTCGGAGGCGACAATGCCCGCGACTACTACCACGACTTGGAAATCGACCACCTCGGTGTCTACGAATACCGTGTCAGCGGTATCAACTCGTTCGGCGAAGTCAGCGAGCCTACACTGCCCCACCGCGTGGAGGTGAAGGACATCGTGCCACCCGTGGCACCGCTGGTCAAGCGCTTCGAAATGCACTATCACACCGACTCTACCTACCATGTGAATATCGTCTTCGAAAAGGACACCCTGGAGGAAGACCTCGCTGGCTATCGCGCCTACTACCAGATGGAAAAGCATGACAGCCTCTATTGGCATCCGCTGCACGAGGAACTGGCAGCACCCACCGACACCACCCTCTATGTCGACGTGAGCGGACTCTCTGCCGGACATGTCTCCGTGGGAGCCGTCGACCAGTTGGGAAATATATCTTACTCGATGCCGATGTTGCTCAACATCGAGGACCACAAACCACCCACACCGCCGACAGAGCTGCGTGCAAACGTCAGCCCCGACGGACTCGTCATCCTCCGGTGGAACCCCTCGCCGGAACCCGACGTACACCACTATGAGGTCTTCCGTGCCAACGACATGACCGAGATATTTGCACACGTCACCGGTATCGACCAGGTGGAGACCGTATGGATGGACTCACTGGAACTCGGCGTCAACCAGGCATACATCTTCTATTATGTCACAGCGGTCGACGGAACAGGAAACGCTTCAAAGCCTTCCGACATACTCCGTGTCGTAAGACCCAACTACATCCCGCCGTCGGTATGCCGCATCGATTCGGTATCGATGGACGACCACGGCATCTACATGCGATGGATACAGTCCAACGAAGACGACCTGAAGGAACACCGGCTCTATCGTAAAATCAACAAGGCCGACCACTTCGACCTCATCAGTGTCTATCGTGCCGACTCCGTGGCCCTCTACGGACGGAACATCATCGAGGTACACGACACACCGCCCTACGAACAGAAGGAACGGTATGTTTACGCCATGGAGACCGTCAACCTGACGGGGGTCACCTCAGGACTGTCACAACCACAGACGTTCCTCTTCACCGGACCTGCCATCCTGCCCGTAGACATCAGCCTCAGCGTCACCTTCGACGAGGAGGCCGGCGAGACACGACTGGCATGGGACACGAAAGGCATCAAGGAGGAATATGGTACATATTATTATAATGTATATCGGAAAGGACCCGACGACAAAAACTTCCAGTTCATCCTGATGACACCGTCGGAACAGCCTACCTTCAGCGACAAGCTGACAAGGCCAGGCGAACAGGCCGAATACTACGTCACCGTGCGCTTCGACGACGGCAGAAAGGGTAACCCCTCGAACACCGTCAGCGTAAAGGCACCCGAGAAGCATTAGCAGTTTAATTCTATAAAAAAGGCATAGATTTATGGAAAGAACACGAATATTCAATATGAAGGCAACGGTGAAGGGTTTCCTGCCTTTCTGCCTCTTCGCCCTTCTGCTCATGTCTATGACATCATGCGGCGATTACTATGACATTGTCAATTCCGTTGACGAACCCGCCACGATGGAACTGGACCGTCATGCCGTGACGCTGATGGTGGGCGACCAACTGACGTTCAAAGCCACCTTCACACCCGACGAGCTCAACGACGAGGATCTGCCGCTCTATTGGATGTCGGAAAACGACGACATCGCATCGTTCGACGACGACGGTATTCTACATGCCGTCAGCCCGGGCACCTGCAAGGTCTACGGCACTTCCGTCACGGAGACGCTGGTCGACGAGTGCGTGGTCACGGTCATAGAGCCGTGGACTGAATTCAACGCCCGTGCCTTCGGACGGGAGATGATGGTCTATGCCGACGTGAAGATCAACGGCGAGGCACCTACCGACGACATCCTCGTGGCTGCCTTCTGCGGAGAGCAACTGAGAGGCATCGGCGAGATGCGCGAGGCTCAGAACAACAAGAAGTATATGGCCTTCCGTATCTACAGCGACAACCTCTCGCCCGACGAGATACCCGACGATTTCGACCCCTATGCCGAAACCTCCGGCGGCGACGACGATGACGACCCGGATAACGACGAGGATGACGGACCCTATGTGGAAGTCATCTACTTCCAGGCGTACAATCGGAAGACGGCACAGTTCTACGAGATGGACTACAGACTGGCATTCGACGGCGAGACACACGGATACCTCTCCAAACTCATTGAAATCAAGAATAAGTAATCTTAAAAAATGAATATTATGAGGCGGAATTATCTTTTTGGAGTTTATACCTTCTTAGCCGGCGTACTCATGCTGGCAGGTTGCACGCTCTACATGGAAGAACCACCCGAAATACCCGAGGCTGAGCGTGGCTTCGGAGAACCCTACACGGAGAAAAACGACTCTGTGGAGGTCACCTATCAGTTCCACGACGGCGTGAAGTCGTTCACCGAGTCCATGGGCGATGAGTATATCGTCATGGTCGAGGGCGACAGCGTGGCCTATTTCTCTGACAGCACACCCGAGGAGCTGGTGCCTTATGTGGGCGACAAAGTGTTTGCCTTGGAATGTAAGGCCACACCCATCGGTCTCATGGGTGTCGTCACCAAGTCTGAACGCGCCAACGGGCTCATCCGCGTGGAGTTACAGAAGTGCGCGATAGACGATGTGTTTGAAGACCTCGAAATAAAAGCCAATGTCCGGGCAACGGCCGACGAGCGACTCACCGGCTCCGACGCCCTGGCACCCGACGACCCTGACCGAGTCGGCGATACATACATTGACCTTCCCAGTTATGGCGTTGGCGACGATGAAATGGCTGAATACGATGATGAAGGCAACATCATCAGCGACAGCAGCACCAGCTTCGCACCGCCCATGCGGGAAGAAGATAAGGATGACGAAAAACAGTATGAGGGGGATCCTTGGCATAAGGGATTTCCGGAGATGGACGAGGAATATGTCTTTGACACCAGACCCCTAGTAGGGAAGCCGGCACCTGGCGGGCTAGTTGACCTTATAACTACAACATTCGACGGTGTCGATGCCAAGAAATGGGTGTTATCATTGGGTAGCCCGAAGTGGGCCAAACCCTTTATGAAGTTCACGAAGGGTGTTGGTGAAACGTTGAAATTGGCAAAGCCTTTCCTCACCGGCGACCGATATATCCGGTATGTAACCAAACGTACGGCTACTGTTGACGTCGACTTTGAGTTCAGTGCCTCGAAGCGACACTACAAGCTTGTGCAAGACCGCAAAGAAACATACGACGTGTCCATAGAGTCTGGATATAAATACAAAGACAAATACTATACCCAGCTCGTACAGGGCATTGGGAAGGATATTCTTGGAACGGGGGGAGTGACCGTGTCCATTCCCTTCGGCATGGGCGACTCCAGAGTCATCTGTAAAATATGGGGACCCTTCGTCCTGGTAGGGCGAATCAGCGGAAGCGTTAATTTTAGCTGTGATGCCATTGGCAAGTGCCGATTTATCAAGGAAACCAGTAAGAAGACGGGTATGGAAATGAAAAACGGTGTCAAATCACAGATTGATGAAGATGGAAAGGTTACTTCATCACGCCATGCGAAAGAACTCAACTGGGTAGGGCAGCTGAACGCAAACGTTAAAGTGAGCGGAAGCATCGGAGCCGGAGTGGGAGTGAAAGGAGAAACCGCAGACACCGATGGAGGCATGTGGCTCAGCATAGGATGCGAGGGTGAATTTGGATTCAATGTGAGGGCTGGCGACAATGCCACTGAAATCGAAAATGTGGCTGAACAGAAAATCGACGAGGAAAACAATTTCTACGGACCGTATATCACCATCAGGCTCTTTCTTGAAGGGGGTATCAAACTCAGTGAATGGTTCTCACCCAACGACCGCACTACACTGAACGAATGGAAGCCACTGGATAAAAAATGGCCCATCTATCCGCAAGTGAACACCAACTCCCCCAATGTCAGGTTCGATACGCAATACGGTGTCAGTCACGACACCGAAAAGGCTATCTACACCATGCAGTTCAAGAAACCGGGCGAACTCATCGCTACGATGGGGAATCAGTTGACGACCTTCGTGCGCGTCTACAGAAAGAAAGACAAAAAGAAAATAGGTGATTTCTACAGTGGCATGATGGGTATGTTGCCGGAAGTAGTAGACGTTGATGTGGATAAGAAATACACCTATACCATCACAGGGCTGGACTCTGATGAACTATACTACGCCGTACCCTGCGTATCGGAAATGGTAGGCGAACGCATCCACAACTACGAGTACTATAAAAACCCATACTACTTCGCGGCATCATCACCCGCCGCATTCCTCTTGGAGGAACCACGAAAAGTGTGGGAAATGAACTATCAGGGCTTATATGCCGCTACCAGCAGGACACGCACGAGCGACCCCGTTGAACTCGTTGAAGCCAAATACTACGGACTCATGGGAGGCGAATACTGGATAGGCATCAATGCCTCCATCATGGGCGTGGCAAAATGCCAAAGCTGGGGCGTCACCGTACGATTCCACAATGAAGGCATCAAAGACTATGTCAAAGACTGCAAAATCAGCGGAAAGACGGCAGACTACTATCGCATCCTCGTGAAGAACGCATCGAAGCAGAGACCTGTCAGCGAGGTCACCGTCACTCCATTCTGCTATATCATTAACGAAAAAGGAAAAGCAGAGAAGTGGGCCTACAACGACGAGGCGGTAACCATCACCGTGAACAATGCCATGGAAGGCAGCCACGACTATGGCTACGACAACCACTATATGTTCGACCTGTAGATCATCAACAACCAATAACTATCCTTTTTCAACTGAGCACTTTATTTAAGGGGGGCGGGGCGCACAGAGGTGTGTCCCGTTTCCTTTTTTCGCCACCCCCGTTTCAGCCTTTCGCCACCCTCGTTTCAGCCTTTCGCCACCCTCGTTTCAGCCTTTCGCCACCCCCGTTTCTGTTTTTCCTTCTCTGTTGCAGACTTTGGAACGCTCCTTATCAATGCTTGTTAAGCCCCTTATCAATGCTTGTTAAGCCGATGATCAATGCTTGTTAAGCCCCTTATCAATGCTTGTTAAGCCCTGTATCAAAGTCAGCCCCCCGTCTTGGAACGATGAAGCGTCATCAAGTTTCCTTTCTCCTCCTTCATCCATAGAGTGTGTGCCGCGGTTTCGCCGCGGCTGCTCCCTCCCCTCCGCCCCCTCGCCTCTGCCCCCTCGCCTCTGCCCCCTCATGCGTCCAGCTGTGACAAAATGGCACATCCTCTGCCATTTCCCCTGCTCCGCTGGCCGTTGGCACAATCTTTGTTATTGAATAGTCGGATGCAAATATCCAATAAACAAGAAATAAAAAAAACAAAAAAATAAAACAACTATGGGAAAGATTATTGGAATTGACTTAGGAACTACAAACAGCTGCGTAGCCGTATTTGAAGGCAACGAGCCAGTAGTAATCGCCAACAGCGAAGGCAAGCGCACAACACCTTCTGTCGTTGGCTTTGTAAAGGACGGAGAGCGTAAGGTCGGAGACCCTGCAAAGCGTCAGGCCATCACCAACCCGAAGAACACCGTCTACTCTATCAAGCGGTTCATGGGTGAAACCTACGCACAGGCCGAGAAAGAAGCCACGCGCGTACCTTATACCGTCGTTAACGAAGGCGGCGTGCCGCGTGTCGACATCGAAGGCCGTAAGTATACACCGCAGGAAATCTCAGCCATGGTGCTGCAGAAGATGAAGAAAACGGCTGAGGACTACCTCGGACAGGAAGTCACCGATGCCGTCATCACCGTACCGGCCTACTTCAGCGACTCACAGCGTCAGGCTACCAAGGAAGCAGGACAGATTGCAGGACTCAACGTACAGCGTATCGTCAACGAGCCTACGGCTGCCGCTCTGGCTTACGGCGTCGACAAGGCCAATAAGGACATGAAGATTGCCGTCTTCGACCTCGGTGGCGGTACCTTCGATATCTCTATCCTCGAGTTCGGCGGAGGTGTCTTCGAAGTGCTCTCCACCAACGGTGACACACACCTTGGCGGCGATGACTTCGACCAGGTCATCATCGACTGGCTCGTCAACGGCTTCAAGGCAGACGAAGGCATCGACCTCTCCAAAGACCCGATGGCCATGCAGCGACTCAAGGAAGCCGCCGAAAAGGCAAAGATTGAACTGTCCTCATCCACATCGACAGAAATCAACCTGCCTTATATCTCGGCAGAAGGCGGAGTGCCCAAGCACCTCGTCAAGACCCTCACACGCGCACAGTTCGAACAGCTCGCACACGCTCTCATCCAAGCCTGCCTCGTCCCCTGCCAGAATGCCATGCGCGACGCCAAGCTCTCCAACAGCGACATCGACGAAGTCATCCTCGTGGGCGGATCAACCCGTATCCCTGCCGTGCAGACACTCGTCAAGAACTACTTCGGAAAGGAACCCTCGAAGGGCGTCAACCCCGACGAAGTAGTAGCAGTAGGTGCTGCCATCCAGGGTGCCATCCTCAATAAGGAAGGCGGCGTAGGCGACATCGTGCTCCTCGACGTCACACCGCTGACCCTCGGCATCGAGACCATGGGTGGAGTGATGACCAAGCTCATCGAGTCAAACACCACCATCCCCTGCAAGAAGAGCGAAGTGTTCTCGACTGCCGTCGACAACCAGACCGCCGTCACCATCCATGTCCTCCAGGGCGAGCGTCCTATGGCAGCACAGAACAAGTCCATCGGACAGTTCAACCTCGAAGGCATCGCACCCGCACGCCGTGGCGTACCGCAGATTGAAGTCACCTTCGACATCGATGCCAACGGTATCCTGAAGGTCAGCGCAAAGGATAAGGCTACCGGCAAGGAGCAGGCCATCCGCATCGAGGCTTCCAGCGGTCTGTCGCAGGACGAAATCAACCGCATGAAGGCCGAGGCCGAGCAGAACGCCGAGGCCGACAAGCGCGAGCGTGAGCGCATCGATAAGATGAACCAAGCCGACTCGATGATCTTCCAGACCGAGACCTTCCTCAACGAGAACGGCGACAAGCTCGGTGCCGACAAGGCCAACGTTGAGCAGGCCGTCCAGCAGCTGAAGGATGCCCACAAGTCGGGCGACATCGCCGCCATCGACAACGCCATCAACAACCTGAATCAGGTCATGCAGGCTGCTTCTCAGAAGATGTACAGCCAGGCCGGCGGTGCCCAACCCGGTGCCGACCCCAATCAGGGCACCGGCTTCCAAGGCGGCCAGCAGGCACAGTCGAACCCCAACGACGATGTCCAAGATGCCGACTTCGAGGAGGTCAAATGAGACGCATAAGAAAAGACATAACAAAACACTATCAAATGGCGTGTAGCTCAATGAGTTACACGCCATTTACTTTTTATGGGCTCATGTTTTCTATGTGCTTATTCTGCCTTTTTTTACGGCTTTTTTGTTACATGTGTGTAGCACGACAAAAACGTAGGCAAAGCCCGACTAAAACCTACTTATTCCTACTAATCCGTACTTAATAGTCGGTGACGTACAGGATACGAAAATGGGCGTTTGAGGGCTGTTTCAATTTGTTACATGTCACATATTAACTCATAAAAAGCAAAAAGATGCCAAATTTAGGACTTGAAATCAAAAGAAGGTGCGGAATCTGCGGAAAGGTGTTTATCATCAAAACGCTCGATAGCCTCTACTGCTGCAAGAAATGCAGTGATGTGGCTTACGCACGTAAGAAGAGAGCAGAAGCCAGGGAAAAGCAGCTGGCTTTGATTGCCAAAAGTGTTCCCAAGGTAAGAGAATATCTCTCCATCAGGGAAGCTGTGGCTATCTATGGTGTTGAACGTGATACGCTGTATCTGATGGTTCGTCGAGGTCAGATACCAAGCATCAACATTGGAACCAGACTCACAAGGATAAACCGTAAGGATCTGGAGAAGATGTTTGT
>JAFSRY010000079.1 GCA_017445845.1 Prevotella sp. | reverse complement strand
TAGTAGGGCGAGCTCTCCATGTTGCCCGCCAAGACACTCTCTTCGTCGGCAAACGGAATGGGAAGCATGTGTGCTTGTTCACGGTTCAGGCTGGTGATGCTCACATCGTCCCACTCCTTCAGGGTCTGTGCGCATAGGCCTGACGACAGTGCCAACAAGACGATGCTGGCAATGCTCTTTTGAATTGTTTTGTAGTTCATCATACGATTATTTCATTCAACTTTCGGAAGTTATTTCACTTTCACAATCTTACGAATGGCTTGCAGAATGAGTGGCTCCATAATGGCATAGCCGGCATCGGTGGGATGGCAGCCGTCGCTCGAGAGTCCCTCCTTCATCGAGCCTTTCTTCTCACCGGAATCGATGGCCATTGGTGTAAAATAGTCGACGAACGCAATCTTGTTCTGCTTGGCATAGTCGCGCAGCCGTGCGTTCAGGCTCTCAATCTTCTGAGGGACATCCTTGATTTCGCGGCGCCAGGGATACAGGCCGCAGGGAGTGATGGTGGTGAGGATGACCTTCACCTTCGCGGCCTTCGCCAACTGGCACATACCGACGATGTTGCCGAATGTGCGGTCTTCCACATAGCGATGGTTGTTCTGGGCAATATCGTTGGTGCCGGCATTGATGACCACCACTTTCGGATTCAGGCTGAGCACGTCTTCACGAAAGCGCAGCAGCATCTGATAGGATGTCTGACCGGAGATGCCGCGAGGGATGAAGCCGTGGTCGGTGAAGAACTGCGGTCGCATGCTGCGCCAGTTCTGCGTGATGCTATTGCCGATGAACACGACGCGCCGCCCGTCGTTGGGCGTTGCCTTTACTTCGCGGTTGTCTTGTTCGTATCTGCCGAAGTTCGCCCAGTCGTCTTGCGCATAGCTGACAAGGGAAAGGAAAGCCATGAAGGCCACTGTGATGAGTTTCTTCATTTTGGTATGATTTTGGTGTTGTGAATAAATCTACATTTAGGTTTGTTTTTGGTGTTGTAGGAATACTGCTGCAAAGTTACAAAAAATCGAGTGCAGAACAAAAGAAACGAGTTTCTTTTTTTTGCCGAGATGCAGGACTCGAACTCGTTTCGCTTGCGTTTTGAGCAAGAACTTCGCGACTTTTGTCGCAAAGTTACAAATTTTCGACGCCAATTCCAAATTTTGCGGAGTTAATTTATAAGGTATTAATCCCAACCCTCCTTATCGTTGTCTTCCATGTAGCGGCTCATGCCGTTATCGTCCATGTCGTCTTCGGAGGCGGGGTCGAAGCCGCGCATGTTGTCAGGTTCCGTCATCGGCGTCTTCTCCGTGCTGGTGGAAGTAGTGTTTGCTGGAGCAGAAGGGGTCGGCTTGACAGGTGTTTCCTCGACGATGGGCGAGGCTTCCACCGTGTCCCCTACCCTTTCAGGAAGCGTCTGGGCGGGGGTTTCTTCCTCATGGGGCGTAACGGGTCTGTCATTCCTGCCGCTACAACTCACAAGCAAGACTGCCACAAGGCCCAAGAAGAAGAGCTTCTTCAGGACGCAAATCCGATTTTTCACCACGGAGGCACGGTGATTCATCATTCCCATCAGAACAGTTTTTTAAACAGATAGTACATTCCCGCAAACGTAAAGATTCTCTTCAGCAGACCAGGCTTCTCCGGCTGCCAACCGCTGATGTATGGCTGGGCTGCCTGTTCTTGATGAGCATAGGCTGCCGCCTCATTCCTTTCCATCTCTTTAGCCTGTCTATTCAGTTCCCTGTCCTGCCTATCCATCTCCCTATCGAACCTTAAGTTGTCGCGCTCGAACTGCAGACTCTCCTTCTCGGCTTCATAGTCGTGCTTTGCCTCGGCCTTCTTTTCACGGCGTATTTGCTCGTGATTCTGAAGAATCGTCTGCACCTCTTCCTCCGAGTAGATGCCACTGGTCATGATATACTGGTTTTCCCGGTCCCAGTATTCATCTATCTCCTGAAGCTTCATCTCGTATTCGTCTCTGAGGTTTTCCTGTTCGAAAGCGAGATCGTCCAATGCTTCTTCATACTCTTCGAGGCTATCGAGATAGTCGTCGACAGCATATTCGTCTACGTCATCAATATCTTCGTAGTCGCCGAAATCGTCATAGTTGTCGAAATCGTCGAAGTCATCAAAATCGTCGTAGTCGTCGTGCATGGCAATGATAATCGTTTAGGGTAGTTATTAAAAAATAGGTGTGCCAGCGGCAAAGGCCTGAAACAAAAAGACCACGGCGACGAACTGCCGCCGTGATCGCATGTTATCACATCTTTTCGAGCTTTATCCGCAGTGGAAGTACTCCTCGACGAGAGCGGCAATCTTTGCCTTGTCGTTGCTGATGTCGGCACGCAATGTGCGGTCGCCGAAGGAGCGGAGCTGGGCGATGATGCCATCGATCATCGTAGCAGAGAACACGCCATGAGCCTCGAAGGCGGCGCGTTGCTTCGCCAGACAGTCGGCCGAAGCCTCGCAGGAGTCGGGCAGCTGGGCGAGCGTGGCGAGCTTGTCGGCATGGGCTGCATCGTGGATGTTCACATCGACGTAGTTCTTCTCGGCCAC
>JAFSRY010000078.1 GCA_017445845.1 Prevotella sp. | reverse complement strand
TATCAGCGGATAGTTCCGCTCTGCCGCCTGCTGACACTCCTCCAACGTCTGTGCCCCTGTTGCGGCAAATGATAAACGTAAAACGATAAATGATAAAACCAGTCGCTTCATAAAAAGATGTTCATTTGTTATTCTGTCTAAATTACTGTCTTTTGTCTTCCGACGCTGCAAAATTACGACTATTTCCCCATACCATCGCTACCCATACATAGAAAGAAATGTTCTTTTTGTTCGATTTCTGCATAAAAAGGCCAGAATTACAAGAAAAAGCATTATCTTTGCAAACAAAAAGTGCATCAACATGAACAAGAGTCAGCCCAAACTGATGGACATGATGAGGATGAAGGACATCTTCATGCCCCACATTGAACAAATCCGCGAACACGTCTATTTCAGCAACGAGATAGGCATCCTGCACGGCGACCCGCAAGTGTTCCGTATGCTTATCCATCAGAAGCCGCCCTTCGTCATCAACGACCACCGTCTGGGCTTTATCGTCAGTGGCGAAGGTCGCGTCAACTTCAACCTCGTCGACCGCCACATCAGTGCGGGAACGCTCATCTACCTCGCTCCAGGCACCATCATCAACCCCATCAGTTTCTCTGACGACCTCGAAATCTTCGGCTTCGCCCTCTTCGCCGACTTCCCCATGCCCTTCGCTCAAGGACAGATGCCGTCGGCTTTTAACGGACAGGTTCGCGACTTCCAACTGCCCGCTTCCGAAGCCGATATCCAGACCGCCCGCCACATCTTCGATGCACTCTGGCACTTGGTTCATCAGCCCGACTACCACCGTCCTACGGCCACCTCGCTCGTCTCCGCCATGATGCACCATTACGATGCCATCTATCGCCGACATGCTGAGCAGCTGTCAGCCTCCCAGTCGCGCGAGCAGACCATCTTCGACCGCTTCATCCAACTCGTCAATCAGCACTGTGCCGCTCAGCACCAGATCAGCTACTATGCCGACCGCCTCTGCCTCACCGAGCGCTACCTCAGTACCGTCATCCGCCAGACCAGCGGCGTCACCGCCAAGGAATGGATTGACCGCGCCCTCATCGTGCGCATAAAAGTCGAGCTGATGCACACCGACAAGCCCGTCGCCCGGATCGCCGACGACCTCAACTTCCCCAATCCCTCCTTCTTCTCAAAGTACTTCAAGCGTCTCACCGGCCTCACCCCAGGCATTTTTCGCGAGGGATAATTATATTACGTGTATACGGGAGCGATTTGGGGGATTATTCATGAGAATTGAATGCAATTATTTCTAATTACCATCAACCGCTCCATGCTTACCAGTTCCACTTGCTTGCACGACCCGCAGTCGGTACAGCCGACGCACGCGGGGACGCTGGTACATTCCAGACAGCGGTGGATGTTGAAGCGGGGCATCATCAGTTCGCCTTCCTCCAGCAAATGGCCATCGACAGGGTGATAGAGTTTGTACTTGGGTTTGCCGAAGAATCGACTCAGGCCTGAGCGGTAGGCTTGGCGTCCTTGTTCCTGCTGCGAGTCGATGTGATATGTCCTGCCGTCTTTGACGAAATACGAGCCGATGGCGTTGACGGTGAAGTTGACGCGATACTTCGTGCAATCGTCGCTCACACGGCGTATCCATTCATAGTGGCAGGGGCGGTCGCCGCCGAAGCCCTCGCCGCCAAGGTTCACGTTCTCTATCTGTCCGCTGGCAAGGGCCGACGTGATGTCTATCTCCGTAAGCATCGGCGCGAGGTTGATGCCCTTGTGACGGGCAGGGATGTCGCGGAAGATGGGCCACCGCTCGTCGAAAGCCCGCTGTGTCTCGCAGGT
>JAFSRY010000077.1 GCA_017445845.1 Prevotella sp. | reverse complement strand
GGCAATGTGCAAACAAGTTTGCATTGCCCTCGCTGCTCCATCGGTTCTCGCCAAGGCAGACATCAAGCAAGCTTGGTCTGCTCTTGTGGCTTAACGAAAAGGTTCTTTTTTTGACATGAATTATCACGAATTATCCATTAATTTTATGAATGGGAAAAATTGAACATAGGAAAAATATCTGTTTGATTTGCTTAGATTTGAACGATTTCTCGCCGCAGGCGACTGAATACCTCAACCTCGCTTACATGTGAGCCAATGGCCGTTTTCCCTACATCCGAAAGTAGAATCATTTATTTTTCCGAACGTGAGAATTTTATCCAATAAGTCAGCGAAATGCACGATTTTTGTCCTTAAGCGGACAAAATCTTCTGAAAACTTGTTTTTGTATTTCATTAAAAAAATAGGAATAATAATCAAATAAAGCAAAAAAGGGGTATCGTCTATACCTGCATGGAGTGAAACAGGAACGAAAGGACTTCATTCAAAAAAGTCAGGAAGCCGCAGTCAAAAACTGGCACAGGCTTCCTGACTTTATGAATTGTTTATTATAATTCCCCCCTCCTTACTCTTCCATGAGCTTGCGGTAGCGGGCACGCTTGGGTTCGTCGAGGCCGAGGCGGAGGGCTTTGTTGGCTTCGTACTCGGAGTAGTTGCCTTCGTACCAGAAGACGCGGTGGGCCGGCTGGCCGGGCTGACCGGCGTCGGGGTTGTCCTCGAAGGCGAGGATGTGGGTGCAGATGCGGTCGAGGAACCAGCGGTCGTGGCTGATGACGACGGCACAGCCTGCGAACTCCTCGAGGCCTTCCTCCAGGGCGCGGAGCGTGTTGACGTCGATGTCGTTGGTAGGCTCGTCGAGCAGCAGCACGTTGCCTTCCTGCTTCAGGGCGAGGGCGAGCTGCAGCCGGTTGCGCTCACCGCCGGAGAGGACGCCGCACTTCTTCTCCTGGTCGGCACCGTTGAAGTTGAAGCGTGAGAGGTAGCCGCGTACGTTGATGTCGCGGCCGCCCATGCGGAGGGTTTCATTGCCTTGGCTGACCACCTGATAGACGGTCTTGTCGGGGTCGATGTCCTTATGCTGCTGGTCTACATACGAGAGTTTTACGGTCTCGCCGACTTCGAAGTGGCCGGCATCGGGTTGCTCGAGTCCCATGATGAGTCGGAACAGCGTGGTCTTGCCGGCTCCGTTCGGACCGATGACGCCGACGATGCCGTTGGGCGGCAGCATGAAGTTGAGACCGGTGAAGAGGGGTTTCTCGGGGAAAGACTTGGCAACGTCTTCTGCCAATATGACCTTGTTGCCCAGCCGCGGACCGTTGGGGATGAAGATTTCGAGTTTCTCTTCCTTCTGCTTCTGTTCTTCGTTGAGCATCCGGTCGTAGGAGTTCAGACGGGCCTTTCCCTTGGCATGGCGGGCCTTCGGTGCCATGCGCACCCATTCGAGTTCGCGTTCGAGGGTCTTCCGGCGTTTCGAGGCTGTCTTCTCTTCCAGGGCCAGCCGCTGGCTCTTCTGCTCGAGCCAGCTGGAGTAGTTGCCTTTCCAGGGGATGCCTTCTCCGCGGTCGAGTTCGAGTATCCATTCGGCTACGTCGTCGAGGAAGTAGCGGTCGTGGGTGACGGCGATGACGGTGCCCTCATATTGCTGGAGGTGTTGCTCGAGCCAGTCGATAGACTCTGCGTCGAGGTGGGTGGTGGGCTCGTCGAGCAGGAGCACGTCGGGCTTCTGCAGCAGCAGGCGGCAGAGGGCAACGCGACGACGCTCACCGCCGGAGAGGTTCTTCACGCTCCAGTCGCCCGGCGGACAGTTGAGCGCTGCCATGGCCCGTTCGAGCTTCGAGTCCATGTTCCATGCATCGGTGGCATCGATGATGTCCTGCAGCTCGGCCTGGCGCGTCATGAGGCGGTCCATCTTGTCGGGGGCCTCGTAGTATTCGGGCAGTCCGAATTTCACGTTGATGGCGTCGTATTCGGCCAGGGCGTCATAGACGTGCCGGACGCCTTCCATGACATTCTCCTTGACGGTCTTGCTGTCGTCGAGCGGCGGGTCCTGGGGCAGGTAGCCGACGCTGTAGCCCGGACTCCATACAACGTTGCCCTGATACTGTTGGTCGAGGCCGGCGATGATTTTCATGAGCGTGGACTTACCGGCTCCGTTGAGGCCGATGATGCCTATCTTCGCTCCGTAGAAGAAGCTGAGATAGATGTTCTTGAGCACTTGCTTTTGGTTCTGCTGAATGGTCTTGCTCACTCCGACCATTGAGAAGATTACTTTCTTGTCGTCTACGGTTGCCATGGGAGGGATTTAGTAATGAGTAATTAGAAATGAGTAATAATGATTACCCCTTCCGGCAGGCACTCCCCCCCCTTGGGGATGGGGCCTGAGGACATGTGGTAGCCTGAGGGGGAACGGCATTCAGAACTGGTTCTCTACGATGTCGCTGAGGACCTGGGCAATGTCGAGTCCTGCGGCGCGTACCTGCTGGGGAATGAAGCTGGTGGCGGTCATGCCGGGGGTGGTATTGATTTCGAGCATGTTCAGTCGGTCGGTGCCGTCGTCATTCTTCGTGATGATGAAGTCTACACGGATGATGCCGTTGCAGTGGAGGATGTCGTAGATGCGCGATGTCTCTGCCTGCAGTGCTGCCGTGAGCTCGGGCGAGATACGGGCGGGGGTGATTTCGTCGACCTGGCCGTTGTATTTGGCATCGTAGTCGAAGAACTCGTTGCTGGTGACGACCTCGGTGACGGGGAAGACGATGCTCTTCTCCTTGGTCTTGTAGCAGCCGACGGTGACCTCAGTGCCTTTCATGTAGCGTTCGACCATCACCTCGGAACTCTCGGCAAAGGCTTTGTCGATGGCGGGTGCGAGTTCTTCTGCGGTCTTCACCTTCGACACGCCGAAGCTGGAGCCGTCGCAGGCAGGCTTGACGAAGCAGGGCAGGCCCAGCCGGCGTACGATGTCTTCATCAGAAGGCCGGGCTTCGCCACGACGCAGCAACAGACTGTCGGCCACGTTGACGCCGAAGGCACGCAGGAAGTTGTTCAGTGCGTACTTATCGAACGTGAGGGCCTCGACGAGGACGCTGCTGGTGGAGTAGGGGATATGCAGCAGGTCGAAGTAGCCCTGCAGGATGCCGTTCTCGCCGGGGGTGCCATGGATAGTGATGTAGGCATAGTCGAAGCACGTCTTCTCGCCGTCGATGGTGAACGAGAAGTCGTTGCGGTCGATGGGTGCCTTACGTCCGTCGGCAAGGGCTACATGCCAGTCGAGTCCGTGCATGTCGACGATGAAGATGTTATACTGGTTGTGATTGAAGAAGGAGTTGAGTCCTTCTGCTGACCGGAGCGAGACATCATGTTCCGATGAGTCGCCTCCGCAAACGATTGCTATGTTGCGCATATTGTTTTTTCTGACTGTTTGTTATTATTAAAGGAATTGTACCAGTAGGCTAATCAAATATCGCTATAAATAGTTTTTTTAGTTTTCTTTTTTCTTCGTCTTCATCGTCGTCGCCATATTCCCGGCGTTTACGCAGTTTGTCGAGGACCATAAAAACAATGAATGCCATAAAGGCAAATGCGACCAATGTCATAAAAATCATCATAGACAATTATATATTATCAAGTTCATTTTTCATTTCGTCACTGGTAGTGCCATTCATATATTTGCACCACATGCCGGTGAGTGCGGCGAAGTCGTCGCGAAGGGGGTGAGGTCCGTCTGCCCGGGGATGGGGCGTGACGCTCAGTCTTTGTCGTGGTTCGTCGTATTGAAGAAGAATAGCCAGAGAAGGAAGTTCCTGCTATCTTCGCTTAGAGGCGCAGACGGCTTGTCGCGGTTTTTCCAGAGGTCATAGAATATGTATCCGAAGAAACCGATGACGAAGACGGAGGTTCCGATCATTGCGATGTAGTCAATAATGCTCATGGTTGTATGGGTGTTATGTTTCGAAGATAATTTCTTTGTCGACGGCCAGTCCGTTGACTTCGTCTTCGTCCGTCACGACTCGGCATACTTCATGCAAGCATGGTCTGCCCTCGCTGCTCCGTCCGTTCATGTAGCCGCGCCATTTTTCGATGAGTGCGGCGAAGTCGGCGGGCAGGGGTGAGGTGAAGTCCATCTGCTCATGGGTGGCGGGATGGACGAAGCCGAGGGTCTGTGCGTGGAGGGCCTGTCGGGGGCAGATCCGGAAGCAGTTCTGTACGAAGGCCTTGTAGGTGGAGCTGCGGTTGCCGCGCAGTATCTCTGTGCCGCCATAGCGTTCGTCGGCAAAGAGCGGGTGGCCGATGCTCTTCATGTGGGCACGAATCTGATGGGTGCGTCCGGTCTCGAGGCGGCATTCCACGAGGGTGACGTAGCCGAAGCGTTCGACGACGCGATAGTGGGTGACAGCAGGCTTGCCCTCTTCCGACCCCGGTGGCAGGACGGTCATGCGCAACCGGTCGCGTGGGTCGCGGGCGATGTTGCCTTCGATGCGTCCTTCGTCTTCCTGCATGTTGGCCCATACGAGGGCGAGGTAGGAACGATGGGTGTCGTGGTTGAAGAACTGCAGGCCCAGCCTCGACTTGGCCTCGGGGGTCTTGGCGGCGACAAGCAGTCCGCTGGTGTCCTTGTCGATGCGATGGACGAGTCCCACTTCAGGGTCGTTGGGGTCGAAGGACTTCACGTCGCGCAGGTGCCATGCGATGGCGTTGACAAGCGTTCCCGTGAAGTTTCCCGCCCCGGGATGGACCACCATGCCTGCGGGTTTGTTGATGACCATCAGGCTGTCGTCTTCGTAGACGATGTCGAGTGGGATGTCTTCAGGCAGTATGGACACCTCGTGGCGCGGTCGGTCGAGCATCAGCGTGACGACATCGCCGGGCCGGACCTTATAGTTCGACTTCACCGGCCGGTCGTTGACGTGGATGAACCCTTCGTCGGCGGCTTTCTGGATGCGGTTGCGCGAGGAGTGGTTGAGCTTCTCACACATGAACTTGTCGACACGGAGCGGAGCCTGCCCAGGGTCGCAGACAAAGCGGAAGTGCTCGTAGAGCTGACCGTCGTCAGCGTCGGTTTCCAGTTCTTCTAAATCGATATTGTCGTCAATCATCATTCAAAATTCATCATTCTCTCAGTCTTCTTCAAAGCTTCCGTCGTCCTCGTCGAAGAGTCCCTCGTAGAAGCTGTCGGGCTGGCTGTTGACATAGTTGATGGTGTCGTTTTCGTCAGGCAGTCCGTTGCCGACGACCACCGTAATGCGGCTGTCTACCGACACGCGGTCGCCCGCCTCGACGTCTTTGTCGTTGGCCTTGATGCCATAGACCCAGTCGCGCTCGCCGCTGACATATTCCGGCAGGCCTACCTTAAAACCCATAGCCTGCAGACGGGCGATGGCTTCGCGCAACGAGCAGTTGTCGACAAGGTCAGGCAGGGTGAGGGTCGGCGACTTCGAGGCGTTGACGATGAGGCGGATGAGATGTCCCGACTTCACATGTGTACCCACTTGAGGAGACACCTCAAGGACACAGTCGGCAGGACGGGTCTTTACATATCCCGTGTCGCTGACCATGGACGCCAGTCCCAAGTCCGACAGCATCTGCCGCGCCTCGACGACTGACTTATATTTGACATCGGGTATCTCGATGGACTCACCGTGGTGGGTGTATCGGTCGAGGCCATAGGCCACGCCGACAATCATGAGTACCACCACGACCACCATGGCAAACAGGTTGCCCCAGAGATACCAATTTTTGAACTTGTCCAGAAATTTTCCCATCTCTTAATCTTAATAATATGTATTTCAAAGGGCAAAGATACGCATTTAATTTCAAATTCCGTGCATTTCTTCCGTAATACAGCCTTTTTTTGTGATTTATTTATTCAAGATGCAGGCTTTTCGGTTTTTTTTTCTTAATTTTGCAGCAAGAAGTTAACTTTTAATATAAAAGACGAAAAGGAAAAACTATGGATTTACTTCAACAAATTGTGGCACGCGCGAAAGCTGACAAACAACGCATCGTGCTGCCCGAAGCCACGGAAGAGCGCACACTCCGTGCTGCCGACCGTGTATTGGCTGACGGTTTGGCTGACCTTATTCTCATCGGTAACCCGCAGGAGTTGGATCGTCAGGCTGCCCAGTGGGGACTGACGAACATCCACAAGGCAACCATCATCGACCCAGAGAACAATCCTAAGAGTGAGGAGTATGCCCAGCTGCTCTGCGAGTTGCGCAAGAAGAAGGGTATGACCATCGAGCAGGCCCGCGAACTGGTGAAGAACCCCCTCTACCTGGGTTGCATGATCATTAAGACCGAAGGTGCCGACGGTCAGATTTCGGGAGCCCTCTCAACGACGGGCGACACCCTGCGTCCTGCCCTGCAGATCATCAAGTGCTCACCGGGCATCACCTGTGTCTCGGGTGCCATGCTGCTCATCACCAAGCAGCCTCAGTACGGCGAAAACGGTATCGTCGTCATGGGCGACGTCGCCGTGACCCCGATGCCCGATGCCAACCAGCTGGCACAGATTGCCGTCTGCACCGCCCAGACCGCCAAGAGCGTGGCCGGTTTCGAAGAGCCTCGCGTGGCAATGTTGAGCTTCTCTACGAAAGGCTCTGCCAAGCACGAAGTCGTCGACAAAGTGCTCGAAGCCACCCGCATGGCACGGGAGATGGCACCGGAACTGAAAATCGACGGTGAGCTGCAGGCCGACGCAGCCCTTGTGCCCAGCGTGGGACAGAAGAAGGCTCCCGGCAGCGACATCGCCGGAAAGGCCAACGTGCTCGTGGCTCCGAACCTGGAAGTCGGAAACATCGGCTACAAGCTGGTACAGCGCCTTGGCGACGCCATTGCCATCGGTCCCATCCTCCAAGGCATCGCCCGTCCGGTCAACGACCTCTCGCGCGGATGCTCAGTCGATGACATCTACTACATGGTGGCCATTACTGCCTGCCAGGCGATGGGCGCAAAATAAACTATCCAATCCCCCTCGGGTCCACACATCAAGGACGGGGGTGATAGGTCTTGAGAATACTATTCATTTACATCATTTAAACGAACATGAAAATATTAGTACTGAACTGCGGTAGTAGCTCCATCAAGTATAAACTGTATGATATGGACGACGAGAGCGTGCTCGCCCAGGGTGGCGTAGAGCGCATCGGCCTCGACGAGGCATTCCTGAAACTGACACTGCCCAACGGCGAAAAGAAAGTGCTCATGCACGACATGCCCGACCATAAGGAAGGCGTAAACTTTGTGTTCCAAACCCTCCTGAGCCCCGAATACGGAGCCATCAAAAGCCTCGACGAGATCGATGCCGTCGGCCATCGCATCGTGCAGGGCGGAGACCTCTTCGAGAAGTCATGTATCGTGACAAAGGAAGTGGAAGACGGCATCGAGAGCCTCTGCGACCTTGCACCCGTCCACAATGCAGGACACCTGCGCGGCATCCGTGCCGTCGACCACCTGATGCCACAGGTGCCACAGGTGACGGTCTTCGACAATGCCTTCCATTCCACCATGCCGCCACACGCCTTCCTCTATGCCGTGCCCTACGAGTTCTATGAGAAGTGGCATGTGCGCCGCTACGGGTTCCATGGCACGTCCCACCGTTATGTCTCGCATCGCGTGGCAGAACTGATGGGCAAGGACATCAAGGACTTGAAAATCGTCACCTGCCACATCGGCAACGGTGCCTCGGTAGCAGCCATCAAGGATGGCAAGGTCATCGACACCTCGATGGGTCTGACACCGCTGGCTGGCGTGATGATGGGATCCCGCTCGGGCGACATCGACCCCTCAGCCGTCACCTATCTGATGCAGAAGACCGGCATGGAACCTCAGGAGATGGCCGACTTCCTGAACAAGAAGAGCGGTGTGCTCGGCATCACCGGCATCTCCAGCGACATGCGCGAGATAGAGAGCGCTGCCAAGGAAGGCAACAAGCGTGCCCGCCTGGCCCTCGACATGTATAACTATCGCATCAAGAAATACATCGGAGCCTATGCCGCAGCGATGGGAGGACTCGACGTCATCGTGTGGACGGCCGGAGTCGGTGAGAACCAGGTCGGGACACGTCTCGAAGCCTGCTCGGGACTGGAGTTCCTCGGCGTGAAGATGGACGCAGAAGCCAACAACTGCCGTGGACAGGAGAAGCTCATCTCGGCTCCCGACTCCCGTGTGCAGGTATGGGTCGTTCCCACCGACGAGGAAATCGTCATCGCACGCGACACCATGGACCTCGTGCTTGAGGCCCGCAAGAAGTAACCCGCCGTCCATATCACGGTCTCTATAGGGACGCTCTATACGCAAAAAGAAGGCGTGTCAAAATGAAGGTAGTGCGCTTTGCGCAGAAATCCAGCAAATCTATCCAAATCTTTCATCTTGTGTATCAGGACTTTGGTTTGTCAGATTTGTATAGATTTGCTGGATTTCTCGTCCGCAGGACGACTGAATTTCATTTTGAAGTGCCCCCTCTTTTTTTTATTGCTGTAGTCACTTATTAATAACTGAAGGGCCCGATACTAATGATCGGAGAGGTCGATTGCAAGTGTCGGAAAAGCAAAACAACTTGTTTTGCTGAGTAAAATAGCCTATTTT
>JAFSRY010000076.1 GCA_017445845.1 Prevotella sp. | reverse complement strand
GAATCTATATCATTGGTAACAAAAAAGTTTTGAAGTAGTGCACTGCCTTTTAAGGTAAAACAAAAGGAAGAACACTTTTAATCGAAAAGCAATATGAAGAAAGACTATATCAGTCCACTCGTGAAACTGGGCGCAATGGAGAACGAAACGCTGCTGGTTGGCAGCGGAGTGAGCGGTGGCGGCATGGGTTACGGCGGTGTCGACAACGGCGGCAACAAAGAACCCGCAGCCAAAAGCTATTCCGTATGGGATGAATGACTAAAGCCACTAATAAACCCCGGCCCCTCACCAACACTCGCTGACGGTGAGGGGCTTTTCTTTGCTTCAAAGACGTGAAAAACTGAGGGCATCGAAGTGAGGATAACTGGGCATCGAAGGAACGATAACTGACCCTAGAAGGGACGAAAACAGGCCTTTGAAGGTATGAGAACAGGCCTTTGAAGGTATGAGAACTTAGTATCGAAAAACTAAAATAGGCTATTTTGCAAAGTAAAATAGACTATTTTTGTCAGTAAAATAGACTATTTTTGTCAGTAAAATAGGCTATTTTGGTCGGTAAAATAGGCTATTTTACTTTTACGATGCTTACTATCGGGGCCTTCGAAAGGCTGTTCCGGCATTGTCGATAGGCTGTTCCGGCATTATCGATAGGCTGTTCCGGCATTGTCGACAGGCTGTTCCGGCTGCTTCTTTAGGCGTTATCGGGATAAGGATGATAACGGAAGATGCCCGGCGGAAGGAATTTCCGTCGGGCATCTTTCGTGGGGGTTGTCGGCTGGTGGGGTGCTGTATGTGGCGGGTCAGATGAGTGCGATGCCGGCGTCAGTGAGGGTGATGAGCCGGCGCTTGTAGAGGTCGCCGATGGCTCGCTTGAATGTTTTCTTGCTGACGCCGAAGACATCGCGGATGACGTCGGCATCGCTCTTGTCGCCGTAGGGGCAACGGCCCTGATGGTCGTGGAGGTAGGCCATGAGGCGGTCGGCGAAGTCTTCGGTCATCTGTCGGCCTGTGGGCTGCAGGGCGATGTCGAGTTTCCCGTCGCCACGAACCTGGGTGACGTAGCCTCGCAGACGGTCGCCGGTGTGGACGGGCTGGAAGATTTGACTGTCGTAGACAAGGCCGGGATAGGCGTTGTTGACGATGACTTTGAAGCCGAGGTCGGTCTTCTGCCATACGAGAAGTGACACTTCCTGTCCGTTGCGATAAGGTGCGGGGTCGGCGTTGAGGTAGCGGTCTACCTTCGCCGTGGCGACGATGCGATAGGATTCGGAGTCGATGTGGATGTAGACGATGTATCGGCGTCCTACCTCCATGCGCTGTTTCTGTTCGCGGAAGGGACAGAAGAGGTCTTTCGTGAGTCCCCAGTTGAGGAATGCTCCGTATTTGTTGACCCATGTGCACTCGAGGTATGCGAAGTCGCCGACACAGGCCAGTGGCTGCTCGGTGGTGGCTATGAGGCGTTCGTCCTGGTCGAGATAGAGGAAGACGTCCACTTCATCGTCGACCTGTGTGCCTTCGGGTACGTATTTCTTTGGCAGGAGTATTTCGCCCTCTCGTCCTCCGTCGAGGTAGAGTCCGAAGTCTACGCGCTTCACGACCCGTAGTTTGTTATAGTCTCCTAACTTCATTGTTAACTTTTAAATTTCAAACATCAAAAAACAAGTCCGTCACGCATCTTGATGGTGCGGTCGGTGATGGTGGCCAGTCCCTCGTCGTGGGTGACGATGACGAAGGTCTGTCCGAAGCGGTCGCGCAGGTCGAAGAACAGCTGGTGGAGTTCGGCTTTGTTTTTTGAGTCGAGCGAACCGGAAGGCTCGTCGGCCAGGATGACGGCGGGATTGTTGACCAATGCGCGTGCCACGGCGACCCGCTGTTTCTCTCCTCCGCTGAGTTCTGCGGGCTTATGGTCTGCCCTGTCGCTGAGGCCCATGAACTGCAGCAGTTCGTCGGCGCGCTGGCGGGCTTCGCGCTGTCCCTTTCCGGCGATGAAGGCGGGTATCATGATGTTCTCTACGGCCGTAAACTCTGGCAACAGCTGATGGAACTGGAACACGAACCCAAGGTGGCGGTTGCGAAAGTCGGCAAGTTTCTTGGCTGAGAGCGTGGTGGTGTCGATGCCGTCGACGCACACGCTGCCGGTGTCGGGTCGGTCGAGGGTACCGATGATTTGCAAAAGGGTGGTCTTTCCGGCTCCGCTGGGACCGACGATGCTGACGACCTCTCCGCGGTCGATGTGCAGGTCGATGCCCTTGAGTACCTGCAGCGAGCCGAAGCTCTTGGTGATGTTACTAATGGTAATCATAAGTGTAATTTTTTCTTTATCCACTTCACCACGACCTCGTAGGCACTCTGCTCCTCGGTGTGCTGGGCCTGGGCGAAGGTCATCTCGTCCATGGCATCGCCATACTGGTCGGGGAAGATAATCATCAGACTGGTGCCTGAGAAGTAGCGGGTCAGTTCGTCGGGCAGCCGTTCGAGGGCGTTCTTATAGGATATGGTGCCCTTTCGCGCGGTGACGACGACGAAGAGATGGTCGGCGGCAATGGTCGAAGCGAGCGTCGGCATCTCATTCCAATGGTCCATGGAGTGAAGGCCGTAACGCACGCTGGGGTGTCGGTTTAAAATGTATTTTTCGATGAAGCCCAATGTATCGTCGCGCCCGTGGAAGACGATACGACAGTCGAGGTTGCCTGCCAGCCGTGCCAGTCGCTCCACCCACCGATAGAAGCCCGGTTCGAACTGTGCCCTTGACGGCACTGCCACCTGTATGCGGCGGATGGTGTTGAGGGGCTCCATGAGCCGTGCCATGACAATCTGTCGGTTCAGTCCGTTGAAAAGGCTCTGATGGAAGGCTCCCCAGAACTTGGTCGATACCTCGCGGTGGGTGTGCATACCGATGATGATTTCAGAGGTATTGAACTCCTTGAAGGCATGCTTGATGCCGTTGGCGATATTAGCGGCCACACGCACCTGCGTCTGCATCCGGACGTCGGCCGCGGCGGCATAGGTCTGCACCTGGTTGAGCAGCTGCTGGCCTTTCTGCTGGTTCTTACGCATGTCTTGGTCGTCATAGACCACATTGAGGCAGACGAGTTCGCGCTGCAGCTTCTCATTGCGCATGAGGATGGAGAGGTTGACGAGTCGGTTGGCATACTCGGGATATTTCACGGGCACCAACATCTTCTCGTCGTCGACATGCGTATCGTCCTCCACCATGTCCTGGTCGCGGAGCGTAATCTGCTGGGCAGCCCGCTCGGTGACGAGGGTCGAGATGATGCAGGTGAAGAGAATCATGATGATGACGCCGTTGAGCATGTCGTCGCCGACGAGATAGGTGCCGGGGGCCACTTCGATCTGCATTCCCACCATCACCATCGCAATGGCGGCGGCGGCATGGGCCGACGTCAGACCGAACATCATGTGGCCTGACGACAAGGGCAGACGGAACAGGCGGGCTGAGAGATAGGCTGCCAATGCCTTGCCGACGGTGCCGACGAAGACGATGGCCAGCACCCCCCACACGATGCCGCCCCCCTGGAAGAGCAGACGCACATTGATGAGCATACCCACACCAATGAGGAAATATGGAATGAAGAGGGCATTGCCGATGAACTCCAGACGGTTCATGAGAGGCGACATGCGCGGCACATAGCGGTTGAGGATGATGCCGGCGATGAAGGCGCCGAAGATGCCTTCGATGCCGACCGCCTCGCTCAGGGCCGCACTCATGAACATCATTGAGAGGATGAAGATGAACTGCATGACGGCATCACTGTAGCGACGCAGGAACCAGCGCGTCAGACGGGGGATGAGCATCACCACCGCAACGCCATAGAGCGTCAGCTTCACCACGAACCAAAGCCATAACAACCAGCCCGAACCGCCTCGGAAGGTGGACACCAGGGCGGCCATCGTGACCAGCGAAGCCAAGAGCGCTACCATCGTTGCACCGACACTCAGGGCGACACTGGGCTTGCGGCCCAGTCCATAACGGCTCACAATGGGATAGGCTATCAGCGTGTTCGATGCCATGATACATCCCAAGAGCAACGAGGCGGCTGTAGAATAGCCCAGGAGGGTGACACCGATGACATAGGTCATGACGAAGGGGATGCCGGCAGAAAGAAGGCCGAAAAGGGTCATCCGACCCGTATTCTTGCGGAAGCCTTCCATGTCCATCTCCAAGGCTGCAAGGAACATGATATAGTAGAGGCCCACCTTGCCGAAGAGTTCAAACGACTCGTCGCGTTCAAGGATGTTCAGTCCGTACCTGCCGATGAGGACGCCCGAGAGCACCATGCCGATGATATGCGGAATGCGCAGCTTGCCCATCACAATCGGGGCAAACAGAATGATGAGCAGCACCACGAAGAATATCAGCGTGGGGTTCGCTATCGGGAAGTACTGAGCTAAATCTATCATTTATACTTCTGAAAAAGGACATTTCGTCGTTCGTGTTCCTTTTGCCGTCTGCAAAGTTACACGAAAAATCTCAAATAACCGCCAATTGATTGGAGGAAAATAAAGGAAAAATAATGAAACCACACCCGACCGTCCCCAAGGGGAGGAGGGTCTGCCTGTTTGTGGGAGGTGAGCAGGTCTTGCTTGACTCAGAAATAGTAAGGAATGGAGCCTTCCCATGTATCATCGATGGTGATGACGACTTTACCCCGGCCGTCATCGGGGTTCTCACCGAAGAAATCGCCTTCGACCCGGGTGACGTAGTTCTTGCGGACCGGTACTTCAGAAAGTTCTTTCTTCAAAAGGGTCTCTCCACTGGCCCCGAGGGCATCGACACGAAT
>JAFSRY010000075.1 GCA_017445845.1 Prevotella sp. | reverse complement strand
TGTCAGCGAAGAAGGAATGAAAACCGATCCCTATCCCTCGGGCGACAACAACCGGTTCACCAATATCTCATTCCCGCCGGCAAAGCTCTATCACGCCAATACCGATGGTCGCAAGTTGCTCAACAAGTCTGTTCTCGATATTGCAGAAGCCAGTGATGGCACCATCTCGTTCAACTTCCTCAACGTGCCGATGGAGAGGAAGGATCCAGAGCTTGCCTTCGATGTCGACACCGTCACCGTTGAGGCAGGCACGGCCGACTTCCAGGCTCCAGAGCTGCGCAATCCTTACGACCTCGCAGTTACTTATTCGTCGTCCGACAAGTCGTTGGCTACGGTCGATGTCTTTACTGGTAGCGTTGTCATCGGCGACACACTAGGTAAGGTGGTCATCGAGGCCTACTACGAAGGCGAAGAGTTCTATAATCCCGGTTCCGCCTCTTATGTCATCGATATCACCGTTCCTGCAGGCATCGAAATCCAAGAGGTCGTACCCGCAAATAGCGAGGAACATTCCATTTACGACCTCAGCGGCCGCCGCGTAAGCAGCAGCAAGATGCCAAAGCAACATGGCAACAACGACTTCTCTGTGCCCTCCGTCTCCTCTGTGTCCTCTGTGCTCCCGAAGGGAGTCTACATCGTGAATGGACGAAAGGTTGTCGTCAGGTGAATCGTGAAAATGCGACATTAATCATCAAATAGAAATGAAAAAACTCTTCTTTACCTTTGCACTGGCTGTTTTGGCTCTTACTGCCAGTGCCGTTCCTGCCAAGCCAGGACTATTCCGCACGCTCACGCTGAGCGATGGAACCACAGTGAAAGCGCAACTCATCGGCGATGAACATGGCCACTACTGGCTCTCTGCCGACGGCCGTGCCTATCAACAAATGGATGGCATGGCCTATTTCTCTGAGATCAGCCTCGATGCAGTGAAAACCAGGGCGCAGGCCCGGCGCAGTCAAGCTAATGCCCGTCGTGCTAAGCGACTCGAAGCACCACGGCGAATAGGTGAGGTGGGTAACTACATTGGTAAGAAGAAAGGCATCATCATTCTCGTCAACTTCTCTAATGTCTCCTTCCAGAAAGACAACAACAACGCCCTCTACCAGCGCATTGCCAATGAGAAGAATTTCTCTTACGGCGACTTCAAGGGGTCTATGTACGACTATTTCTATGCCCAGAGCGAAGGCAAGTTCGAACTCACCTTCGATGTCGTAGGTCCTGTCACTGTGTCAAACACGCAGTCCTACTATGGCTCCAACGACAGTAGTGGCAATGACAAACATCCTGCAGAAATGGTTATCGAGGCGCTGAAACTTGCTGACTCACAGGTGAACTTTGCCGACTACGACTGGGACGGCGATGGCAAGGTCGACCAGGTATATGTGGTTTATGCAGGTAAGGGAGAAGCCGACGGTGGTGCCGCCAACACCATCTGGCCCCATGAGTGGGAACTCTCTTCTGCAGCCGGTTATGACGATGGCAGTGGTGCACAAACCCTCGACGGAGTGAAAATCGACACTTATGCTTGTGGTGGAGAACTCAACGG
>JAFSRY010000074.1 GCA_017445845.1 Prevotella sp. | reverse complement strand
GAGTGGGAAATGGGCGGTCTGCCCTGGTGGCTGCTGAAGAAAAAGGATATCCGTCTGCGCGAGCGCGATCCTTATTTCATGGAGCGCGTGAAAATCTTCGAGGAGAAGGTGGGCGAGCAACTGAAGCCGCTGACCATCCAAAACGGTGGTCCGATTATCATGATTCAGGTGGAGAATGAGTACGGAAGCTATGGCGAGGACAAGCCCTATGTGTCGGAGATTCGCGACTGCCTGCGCGGCATTTATGGCAAAGAGCTGTCGCTGTTCCAGTGCGACTGGTCATCCAACTTTGAGAAGAACGGACTTGACGACCTTACATGGACGATGAACTTCGGCACCGGTGCCAACATCGACCAGCAGTTCCGCCGCCTGGGTGAGCTGCGCCCCGATGCCCCGAAGATGTGCTCCGAGTTCTGGAGCGGCTGGTTCGACAAGTGGGGAGCCCGCCACGAGACGCGCCCCGCCAAGGACATGGTCGAGGGAATGGACGAAATGCTCTCGAAAGGCATCTCGTTCTCGCTCTATATGACCCACGGAGGTACTTCCTTCGGCCACTGGGCCGGTGCCAACTCTCCCGGCTTCGCACCCGACGTCACCTCGTATGACTACGATGCACCCATCAACGAATACGGTCACACCACGCCGAAATTCTTCGAACTGCGCAAGATGATGGAGAAATATAACGACGGCAAGAAGATGCCATCCGTTCCCAAGACTCCGATGCCCATTATCACCGTGCCGAAGTTCGAGCTGAAGGAGTTTGCACCACTGATGTATGCTAACGGCGGACTGAACACTGACGGCAATGCCGACGACCTTACGTTTGAGGCCCACAACTTAGGCTGGGGTTATGCTGCTTATTACACCACGCTGCCCGAGCTACCCCTTCCGAGTGTGCTCTCAGCCGACTTCCACGACTTTGCTCAGGTATTTATTGATGGCAAGTACATCGGTAAGATTGACCGTGTGAAGAACGAGAAGAGCCTTACGATTCCGCCCACAAAGGCAGAATCATCACTTGTGATTGTGGTCGAGGCAATGGGCCGTATCAACTTTGGACGAGCCATCAAGGACTTCAAGGGCATCATCGGTAATGTCACCATTAGCTCGAAGGCTGGTAAACATGACGTTACTTACTCATTAAATGATTGGGAGAAATATTTCATCAACGATGAGTATGAAACGGCTCTGCTCGCCCTTAAACGAGCATCGGCAACAGAGAACGATGAGTATATAGAAGGTTACAAAGACGATGCCAAGATGATGGGCGGTCGCGGCTACTATCGCGGTTACTTCAATCTGAAGAAAGTGGGTGACACGTTCCTGAACTTCGAGACTTGGGGCAAGGGGCAGGTGTATGTGAACGGTCATGCCATGGGCCGCATCTGGTCGATTGGCCCGCAGCAGACGCTCTACGTGCCGGGCTGCTGGCTGAAGAAAGGCAAGAACGAAGTGATCGTCCTCGATGTGGTAGGTCCGAAAGAAACTGTGGTTTGGGGACAGGACAAGCCCGAGCTGAACAAGCTGCAGTTGGAGAAGTCGAACAAGCACAACAACATCGGCGACAAGCCCGACCTCAACAGCGCCACGCCCTTGGTGGCAGGAGCCTTCAACGGCGGTAACGGCTGGCAAACTGTGAAGTTCCCGTCGGCAGCCAAAGGCCGCTACCTCGCTATCGAAGTGGCTTCCAACCAGGATGGAAAGGACATCACTGCCATTGCCGAACTCTACCTGCAGGGTGCCGATGGTAAGCGTCTAAGCCGTGAGCCGTGGGTCGCCAAGTATGCCGACTCGGAGGAAGAGAACGGTAACCACACACTCGACAAGGTCTACGACCTGCAGGAGTCTACCTACTGGCAGACCGTTCGCGGCGCCTCACTTCCCCACCTGATGGTCATCGACCTCGGTTCGGTTCAGACCGTCACGGCGCTAGAGTATCTGCCGCGTGCCGAACAGGGCGCACCGGGTTCCGCCAAGAACTATAAGGTTTATTTGTATTAAACTGATCATTAGTGAATGTAGGGACGCGGCGTGCCGCGTAATTGGATTTTGCATTTCCCATCCAGCAACGCGGCACGCCGCG
>JAFSRY010000073.1 GCA_017445845.1 Prevotella sp. | reverse complement strand
CGTGATGAACGGCATTCTCTTCGGCGACATGCAACCCAAGCCGCAATACTATGAAGTGAAGAAGGTGTATCAGAACATCGGCATCAAGTGGGATGACGTCAACGCCGGCAGAATCGACATCTTCAACAAGAACTACTATGTCGACGACCTGGCCGACTACGAGTGCCACTACAGCCTGACCGCCGACGGCGAACAAATCAAGGAAGGCATTCTCGACATAGGCACCGTTTCTACCCGTAAGCACAAGATCATAACTATCCCCGACCTGAACCCAAGCGCGCTGAACGACGGCCGCGAATACTTCGTCAACATTGAGTTCCGTCTGAAGAAAGACATGCCGTGGGCCAAGGCCGGCTATGTGCAGGCTGACGAACAGCTGTTAGTGAAGGAAGGGGAAAAAAAAGTAAGTGAAACAATTACAGGGGGAACCATTAGCGTTAACGAGCAGAACGGAAAGGTACTGCTAAGTGGTAGTGGCTTCGACATGCAGTTCGATTCCACAGACGGCTCCATCTACAGCCTCAGCTATGGAGGCCAGAAAGTGTTCAAGGATGGCTACGGCCCTCATCTCGATGCCTTTCGCGCATGGGTGAACAACGACAACTGGGTCTATCAGAACTGGTATGCCAATGGCCTGCACAACCTGAAGCACAAGGCACGCAATCACCAGGTAATGAAGAACAGCGATGGAAGCGTATCGGTAGCATACAACATTGAGAGCCAGGCACCATGTGGCGCACGTCTCGAGGGTGGCGACCGCAACTGGAAACGGCTGACAGAGCAAACCGACAAGCCCTTCGGTGCCGACGACTTCAAGTTCCTGCAAGACGTGGTCTATACCGTCTTTCCCGATGGAAGCATCCAGGTTGAAGCTGCCATCAACTCGAACAATCCCCAACTCATTCTCCCTCGCCTCGGCTATGTGATGAATGTTCCTTCTGCGATGGACAACTTTTGCTATTATGGCCGCGGCCCCATCGACAACTATCCCGACCGAAAGACATCGCAAAACGTTGGCATCTATCATAATAAGGTGGCGAAGGAGTTTGAGAACTTCCCCAAACCGCAAGACACGGGAAATCATCAGGACACTCGCTGGTGCCAGCTCACTACCGACGGCGGACAAGGAGTTCTTTTCGTAGGTCGCAATCCCATGTCGGTATCTGTTCTCCCATGGACGGCACAGGAACTGGCGATGGCCAACCATCCGCACGAATTACCAGCATCGTCGGGCAACTGGCTGCACCTCGATGTAGCCATTACGGGCCTGGGCGGTAACAGCTGCGGACAAGGCGGTCCGCTGGAATACGACCGCGTGAAGGCTGGTCCACACACCTTTGGTTTCGTCATCCGACCTGCCAAGTCACAACAACCTACTGCTTCTGCCCTCCATCCGTCGTTTTCTGGTATGACGCCTCTTGTGATTACTCGCAATGCAGAGGGAACCGTGAGCATCTCATCGGCCAAGAAGGAACAGGGCGATCATCAGGACATCTGGTACAAAGTAATTCCTACCAATGCCTCCACCAAGGCTAGCAAAGCACAACAATACTCCGGACCGTTTAACCTTCGCGAGGGTGGCACGGTGATTGCCTACGAAAAGAAAAACGAGTCGCAGGTGGAGTTCAAGCAGCAGTTTGCAAAGGTAGAGCGCGTGCCGGTCACCGTTATGTTTG
>JAFSRY010000007.1 GCA_017445845.1 Prevotella sp. | reverse complement strand
AGCCTGAACGTCGCCATCGCCACGGCCATCACCTGCGCTGAATTCAGAAGACAACAACTATCATTATAATCAGGATATGCCACACAGAATACTATTCATAGACCGCGACGGCACCCTTATCAGAGAGCCTGCCGACGAACAGATAGACTCCTTCGAGAAACTGAGATTCACCGAGGGGATGTTCCAATACCTGGGCTTCATACGCCGGCACACCGACTTCCGCTTCGTCATGGTAAGCAACCAAGACGGACTCGGCACGCCATCGTTCCCGGAAGAGACGTTCTGGCCCGTACATAACTTCATCCTGCAGGCACTCGAGGACGAGGGAATCACCTTCGACGAGCAACTCATCGACCGCCACTTCCCCGAAGACAACTCGCCCATGCGCAAGCCGGGAACGGGAATGCTCACCCACTACCTGCAGAACCCCGACATCGACATGGCTGGAAGCTACGTCATCGGCGACCGCCAGACAGACCGACAGTTGGCAGAGAACCTCGGCTGCAAGGCACTCATCCTCGGTGAGGACGGCCTCACATGGAAAGGCATTGCCGAGCGACTCTATGCCGGTGAGCGCATTGCAGAAGTGAGGCGCACCACACGCGAGACTGACATCCTTGTGCGTCTCGACCTCGATGGCACAGGCCGTTGTGACATTTCGACAGGTCTGGGCTTCTTCGACCACATGCTGGAGCAGATAGGCAAACACGGTGGCATCGACCTCTTCATTCATGTGAAAGGCGACCTGCAAGTGGATGAGCACCACACCATCGAGGACACAGGCATTGCCTTGGGCGAATGTATAGCCAAGGCCATCGGCGACAAGCGTGGCATAGAACGCTATGGCTACACGCTGCCCATGGACGACTGCCTCTGTCAGGTGGCACTCGACTTCGGGGGTCGTCCCTGGCTCGTCTGGGATGCAGACTTCCAGCGTGAACGTATCGGCGACATGCCCACAGAGATGTTCCTCCACTTTTTCAAGAGTTTCAGTGATGCCGCACGCATCAACCTTAACATTAAGGCCGAAGGCCAGAATGAGCATCATAAGATTGAGGGCATTTTCAAAGCCCTTGCCCGCAGCATCAAAATGGCCGTGAAGCGTGACATCTATAAATACCAGTTACCCAGTAGCAAAGGAACACTATGAAACAACTGACTATTACCATTCCGCTTATCAGGAAAGACGAAGCGGAACTCACACCCGAAGAGGCTGGCTTGTTGCAGAAAGCCAAGCAGGCCACCTATCGTAGTTATTCCCCTTATTCCCACTTCTCCGTCGGGGCTGCAGCCCTGTTGGACGATGGTACCGTCATCGAAGGCTGCAACCAGGAGAACTGTGCCTATCCGTCAGGACTTTGTGCCGAGCGCACAGCCGTTTTCTATGCCAACGCACAATATCCCGATCGTGCTGTAACCCTTCTCTGTATTGCAGCCCGTGACACGGAGGGTAATTTTACGCCACGCCCCATTCCTCCTTGTGGCGGTTGTCGTCAGGTGTTGTCTGAGACCGAAGACCGCCAGAAGCAGCCCATGCGCATCATGCTCTACGGCACAGAAGGTGTCTATTTCGTCAACACGGTGAAAGACCTTCTGCCTATCCATTTCGATACAAGCTATCTTTGAAATAGT
>JAFSRY010000072.1 GCA_017445845.1 Prevotella sp. | reverse complement strand
TTGGATAATAGTAACCAGGCAGAACTTCCTGCTTGGGATGGGATTTATGTCACTTCAATGTGATTTTACCCTTTTGTAAACGCGAAAAGATGGGGTGGTCTCTACTGTTTATAGAGGAAATCGGTCATTAGAGATTCATTCCATTTTCTAATGACCGATTTGGGTTTAAGTCTATCTGTATAACAGTCAACAAGAAAGCATCCTTTCGGCATAGCCGTTGCTAAGAAACGGTAGGGGCAAGACTTACCTTCCTTATTCGTAACTCAATAAGGTACGCTTGTTACCTCTAAGAGGTGTACCTATTACATCACACAGGTAATCGGATGACCTCAATGCAGTAAAAATAGCAAGTCTTTTCTACATGTGAGGCAGGTCTCTTTAGCGACCCTTTCGGTTGATAGTTTCGGGATGTCCCCCTGTTACATCTCCTTTCAATAGCTGGAAAAAAAAGAGAATTATTAATGCCAAAAACCATTGGCGATTAATAATTCTCTATTTATGTTAGCTCTTGTTCCGATTAGAATAGCTTATTGGGATAGACACCCTCGTCGACGAGTTGCTGAATGCGGTCGACAGTGGCCTGACGATCGGCAGCATAGGTGACACCGAACCACTTCGAAGTTGTGTCGAGCACTTCGCAGGTGGCAGTGCCGTCGTTGATAAGCTTGTTGACCATCAGCGGGATAAAGAATTCTGCCTTGAGGTTCTCCATGTTTTTCGGATCACTGAGGAACTCCTTGAAGTAAGCCTCTGAATAGTCGAAATAGTCAGGAGTGAAGCCCCACATATTCATTGAAACGGGCACGTTCTCATCAAGAGGCTGCCATTCGCCCTGCTCGTCCTTGAAGCAGATGGCATTGCCTTTGTCGGCTTGACGCAGAATCTCTGTACGCTCTACGACATCGGTCAGATGGCGCTTCTCGTTGTAGGCGCAGACACCGCGGGCCACGCTACCATTCTCCGAAAGTGTATTGCAGCAGCGGAAGCCGACCATCGCATATTCGTTCTTCGAACCTTCGGGAAGGTTGGCGAGGAACTTACCAATCTGCATGAAGGCGTCACGTCCATAGAAGTCATCGCAGTTGATGACGCAGAAGGGTTCCTTGATGACATCCTTACCCATCAGCACGGCATGGTTGGTACCCCAAGGCTTTACACGACCTTCAGGAACGCTGAAACCCTCGGGAAGTGCATCGAGGGCCTGGAAGCAGAGTTCGCAAGGCACCTTATGCTCGTACTTCGAAAGTATCTGCGTGCGGAACTGCTCTTCGAAATCTTTGCGGATGACCCACACAATCTTGCCGAAGCCGGCTTGAATGGCATCGTAGATACTGTAATCCATGATGGTTTCACCGTTGGGTCCCAGCCCGTCGAGCTGCTTCAACCCACCGTAGCGGCTGCCCATACCGGCAGCAAGGAGAAATAAAGTTGGTTTCATTTTCTTTTGATTTTTTATTGAATTAGATGTTTTATTGTGTGCAAAATTAACGTTTTTCAATGAGTTATTAGTATGTTGAGCGTTAAAAAAACAAAACTCCCGTCTTTTTGACACGAGAGGTTTTACTTGCGGCGCGACGGTAGTCCGAGCAGGTCGCGAAGAGTCCGGAAGTCTTTCTTCAGAATGAGTCCGACACCCTGTGTCGTGAGCGAGTTCCGGGTGAAGTATCGGTCGTTGGTCTGGTTGTAGACGCGTACTGCCAGGTTGCCATTGGGATAGAGAAGGTAGCGCAAGTCGAAGTCACCGATGAAAGACGAGGTGGCATTGGCATTGTCACGATAGCCAAACTGTCCGTTGAAGAGCAGGCGGTTGTTGAGCAGGCGACCTTGCAGCAGTCCTTCGTACTCGGCATTATAGAAACCGTCGTCACCGGTAGTGATGGAGGCGCCGAAGTTCCAGTTCTGGTTATTGATCATCGATGAGAGCACGTTATTGATTTGCTGACTGATGGTGCCGCTGAGAAGGCTCTGCATGGCCAACGATGTCTGACTCTGGGTGGTGACATCGGCAGTAGCATTGTTGGCCCCCTGGTTGTAGAAGCGGCCGATGGCAAGGAGATAGAGCACCTGCTGGTTCATCTCTTCCTCGGAGTTGATGAGCGAATAGATCATCTGCTTGGCATCGTTGCCGATGGTGGGCAGGTCGAGCGAGAAGTCTACATGGGGCGCAAGGGGCGTACCGGTGATATTCATCTGACAGTCTACGCGGATGTTATTCGAGGTGAACGAACGTCCGAGTTGAAGGTCGGAGAGAGGAACACCGTTGACCGTATACTGTGCCTTCAGCTGGAGCGCTGCCTCATAGGGCTCGCCACCGAAGGCTATTGATGAACCGGAAAGGAACTGGAAGTCTTTCTTGATGACATTCTGGATGGTCAGCTTGTAGACGCCGTGGTCGACGAGATAGTTTCCATAGAGGTCGAAGCCTCCGTTATTATAATAATGTGCACGCAAAGCACCCGAACCGTTCAGTTCGATATAGTCGCCGGTTTCGTTGTCCATGATGAGATGGAGGGCGGCGTCGGGCGTCGCATGAATGATGAGGTTCAGATGGACATCGGAAGCGGAAGGCACCTGAGATGGGTTTCCAACGTCTTTCGAGAGAGGCAGACTCCACTCCCCGCGGGAACTATTGGCAGTGGAAGACACCCACTTCACGAACTCCTGGTCGTTGATGGCATCGGGCGAGGCTGCATTGTAGTAGGCGATGCTACCACGTTGCGGGACAAGCTCGGCGTCAATATTACAGAGGCCGCTTCGTCCGCTGATGGTGCATGTGCCGGTGGCATAGGCCCTTCCGTAGAAGGTATCGCCCGACTTCCCGTTGGTATCAAATGCCAACAGGTCATTGGCCTTGATACCGATGTCATAAGTGACGTGCTTCAGTTCCTTATGATGCACCGCACCGGTTAGAATGCCCCAACCGCGGGGACTGTCGGCTGAGAAGATGGAGTCACTTTCAAAAATGATTTCATTGGGGACCATACGGATGGTGTCGCCCCGTAGGGTGTAGCGGGTGGCAAGAGGCGTAATGGTCAGGTCACCGTTGGCTACCATCTGACCGACAAGATTGATGTGCTTCAGGTCGCCGACGATACGGGTGGTGCCAGTGCCCTTGACATCAACATCGCTCATAAAACTCTTGCAGAAGTCTTCTACAAACTCCAGACGCGTATCATGGGCCTCTACATTGAGGTCAATGAAGTTGTGCTGTGGTGATATGAAGCCGTTGATAAGGGTCTTTCCATCATCATCGAGGGCTACGGCATCAACATCTATCTGCTCGCCCTCGCGGTTCAGCCGCGCATCGGCAAAGAGCGTACCCATGCGACCATATTGGAAGAGAAAGTCGTCTACACGAAGGCTGGCGGCCGCCTGGGGCTCATGGAAAAGGGAGGTAATGAACGCCTGCCCAGAGGCACTTCCGGCAAATGCAACAGAGTGGAAGTTGACGAGGTCGAGAATATATGCCACATCAATTCCCTGAAGGCTGACGGCAATCGTGTCGGCAGCATCGGCGGTTCCGACACCGTTGATGATGATGTGCTGTTGCCCTTGCTGAATGGAGAAGTGGTCGACGACCAGCCTGTCACGACTATAGACGATGTCTGACGGCTCGATATACCAGACGGCATCACCCAGCTGCACTTCCGAGGGGTGGATGACCATTTGGGCGGCATCGTTGCCTTGCTCGTCGACGTAGAAGTTGGTATCGGTCAACAGCTGGGCGCGTAACGGACGCTTACCGCTGTCGGTAAACTTCAGATTGGTCTTCAGATGATTGTCGGCGGCCGATGCTGACAGCTCAAACAGCTGCGGACGACCGTCGTCATTGATGCGCTTCAGGGAGGCATCTGCCGTCAGAGCGTCATCGCTGTTGAATTGCAGCGTCGCATCTTCATAATAGGTACCGCTAAAAGTGAATGACGGCATATTCAGCGAGGCCTCGTAACGCTGCTCACGGTCGTTGACGCTGGCTGAAAGGGTAACAGGCAGATAGACATTGAGTGGTATGTCGAACAGACGCTGGAGAAAGCGGGAGTCGGTCAGTCGCGACTGTATGACAAACTCGTTATCGGGCTGGCGCGTCACAGGAGAGAGGCCTGGTAGTGTGGGCATCTTCGAAGCCAACAGGGCATTGAGACTCTGTCCTATCGTGGAATAATCAAAACGTCCGTCTACGCTGATGGTGCCGAAATCACTCTGCAGCAACAGCTGACGATGGTCGCCAGCGGCTGTGGAGGAAAGATGAAGGTGATTCAAGACATAACCGATGGAGTCTTCCGTGTTCTCCATCTGGAAGTCGAGCAGGCGGACATAGCCTTCGAAACGGTCGATGGAAAGGTTTTCTGCTGTGGCCTCCATCACAAACGACAGGTCTGCATCACCCCAACGGTCGGTCAGGTGAAGGGCTGACGGACGGAGGTTGTCGACCTGCGCCTTCAACTGAAGTGGCTGCGAACGGTCCAACGCATGTTCTACATCTAAGGTCGCAAGCAGGTGAGGATCGTCGACGGTCAACTGACCAATGATGCCCTGTCCCTTCTTCGTTCCGTCAAGCTGAAGGTGATGATAGGTATAGCCATGATAGTCCAATTGATGCACATCGCCTTTGAGGTGAAGATCAGAAAGACTGCCAGAAAGGTCGGCCTTCAAGGAAACAGTCCCAAACTCCTCATCATCAAGTAGTTGCCGCAGGCTGAACGCTTCCGTCGACACGGAACCGGCATAAACCAGTCCTTGCTTTGACAGGTCTACATCGATGGTACCTGCCGAAGACATCAGACGTCCGTCAGCAAGAAGGCTTTCGCCTGATGCCACTCCGCCCAATGAACCTGCATAGCTTACATCACCGACCCTCAACAACGGCTCGGGCAGTTTGATGCCATGGCTGTCAAGATAGGACAGGAAGTTGTCGCTGGCACTCAACTGACTGATTTCAACGGCAAACTGTGGCTTGGAAAAAACATGCGTCAGCAGACCCGATGACTCCAACGAGAAACCGTTGTCCGAAGTGACGTTCAATGTTTCTATACGAATGGTTTCCTTACCTGCCGAGGCAAAGGAGGAAGATATGTTGAAGGGTATGTATAAATCTTTAAGGACCGATGCAAAAGGTGCTAATTCAGAAGGAGTTACAGAGGTATCAGAAACTCTTCCGCTAAGTACGATGGTAGAATCTATAGGATGGCCACCCTCCGACTGATAGGTGGCGTTGAGTGCCAGCTGCACCTGACTCTGAGGCAACGACAGGGAGAAACGATCGAGGGAAGCCTTCTGCGAGTCTGCTTTCAGATGAAAAGCCAGGGATTTCACATTCAAACCCGACTGTTCTCGAAGAGATACGCGCTTCAGGTGAAGGTCGATGGAATCGGCACACAATCGGTTCAGTATGAGGTGGGCGCTGATGTCGTTGAGGTCAACATGGTGGGCATCAAAACCTGTCGGCACATGCGGCTCATCGAGTTGGTCGTAGACAAGACGCCCCCGACGGATAATGAGCGAACGTATCTGCAAGTCTATCGGACTGGGGGCTTCGCCGTCATCGGCCGAGAGGGCATCGATGACAAACTGCGCATTCAGCGGGGCATCAGATGAGACCTTGTTCAAACGCACTCGGGGACCGAAGAGCTGGGCTGAAGATATAACATAGCGTCCTCGGAGCAAAGGCAGCACATCGATGTTCACCGACAGACGGGAGGCTTGCAAAAGGGTGTCTTGCTGATGGTCGAACAACAACACATCTTCTACCGTCAAACCATTCAAGGCACGAAGGTCTACCCTACCCACCTCCGTTCGGGCACCCGTCTTGGCCTCTATAGCCTGAGCAACCCTCTGCCCTAAATACACTTGTACTGCTTCGGAATGGAGCAGCAGGAAAAGCAGAAGTTGCAAGCCGACAACGGCCCAAATAGTGCCTCGAATGATATGTTTAAGTCTTTTCAGACGTGACGTTCTTTAATTCAGAATGCAAAATTACATATTTTTTTGGCGTTAAGCGAAATTATTAGTCTTTTTTTCTTCGCTATCTGCTCTTTTTTTGTTAATTTTGCAACGAAAAAGAAATATAGGAATACATTATAAACAACAACTATGGTAAAAATCATTAAATTGCGCAAAGGCTTAGACCTGCATCTTGAAGGCGAAGCTCCCACGCGCAAGACTTCTCTGAAAAAGGCAGAGGAGTATGGGCTTGTGCCCGACTGTTTCGTGGGGATAACGCCGAAAGTGGTCGTCAAGGAAGGCGATCAGGTGAAGGCCGGCGACGCACTGTTTGTGAACAAAAACCATCCCGAAGTAAAATTTGCATCACCCGTCAGCGGAACCGTCACTTCCGTTGTACGTGGTGAACGCAGAAAGGTACTTTGCGTGAAGGTGAAGGCCGACGATGTGCAGACATTTGCCGACTTCGGCCAAAAGGACGTCAGCACAATGACTGGCGAACAAGTAATGGAAGCCCTGCTCGAGGCAGGTCTCTTCGGGTACATCAACCAACTGCCCTATGCCGTATCGACGACACCCGACACCAAGCCGAAAGCTATATTCGTATCGGCATTGCGCGACATGCCGCTGGCGGGTAAGTTCGAATTCGAAGTTGCCGGCAACGAAGCCGCTTGGCAAACAGGCATCACGGCACTCTCGAAGATAGCCGCCGTCCATGTAGGACTGGGTGTAAAGCAGGACAACAATGCACTGCTACAGACGAAGGATGCCGACGTGAACATCTTCGACGGTGTCTGCCCTGCCGGTAATGTAGGCGTACAGGTGAACAACGTTGCCCCCGTCAACAAGGGCGAGGTGGTATGGACGGTCGACCCGACAGCAGTACTCTTCTTCGGACGTCTGTTCCTGACAGGAAAAGTAGACCTGACACGCACCGTTGCCGTCGCTGGTGCCGAAGTGAACAACCCCACTTATGTAGATGCTCTTGTAGGAACGCCTCTGAGCGTCATCCTCGACGGACAGCTGAAAGGCGACAACAGCCGCATCATCAACGGCAATCCCCTCACCGGACAGAAGGACACACAGGAAGGATTCCTCGGCGCACATACCGCTGAGGTGACCGTCATCCCTGAAGGCAACCATGCCGACGAGATGCTCGGATGGATCCTCCCACGCTTCAAAGAGTTCTCTAAGAGCCGCAGCTATTTTTCGTGGCTCTGCCCGAAGAAACGCTACAACCTCGACGCCCGCATCAAAGGCGGCGAACGCCACATGATCATGAGCGGTGAGTATGACAGCGTACTGCCGATGGACATCTTCGGCGAATACCTCATCAAGGCCATCATCGCCGGCGACATCGACAAGATGGAGCAGCTCGGCATCTATGAGGTCGCTCCTGAAGACTTCGCACTGGCTGAGTTCGTAGACTCCTCGAAGCTTGAATTACAGAAGATTGTCCGCAACGGACTTGATATGTTACGCAAAGAAAACGCCTGAACACTATGAGTCTAAGAAATTATATCGACAAGATTAAACCGAACTTCGAGGAAGGCGGCAAGATGCACGCCTTCAAGAGTGTGTTCGAAGGCTTCGAGACGTTCCTCTACGTACCTAACGACACGGCAAAGAGTGGTGTCCATATCCACGATGCCATTGACTCGAAGCGTATCATGAGTATGGTGGTGCTGGCACTGATGCCCGCCATGCTGTTTGGAATGTATAACATCGGCTACCAGAACTATGCCGCAGCAGGAACACTGGCTGAGGCTTCGTTCTGGAGCATTTTCCTCTTCGGCTTCCTGGCCGTTCTGCCTAAGATTATCGTTTCCTATGTAGTAGGTCTGAGCATTGAGTTCGCCTGGGCACAATGGAAACACGAGGAAATCCAGGAAGGCTACCTCGTCAGCGGTATCATCATTCCGCTCATCGTCCCCATCGGATGTCCCCTGTGGATGCTTGCACTGGCTTGTGCCTTTGCCGTCATCTTCGCAAAGGAAATCTTCGGCGGTACGGGAATGAACATCTTCAACGTGGCCATCGCTGCCCGTATGTTCCTGTTTTTCTCCTATCCTGCCAAGATGACGGGCGACCAGGTGTGGGTGGCTCAGCACTCTATCTTCGGACTGGGTAACACACTACCCGACGGCTTCACCGCCGCCACACCGCTGGCTAACATCGGACAGGGTGTGGACGCCGGCTACAGCATCTCGGACATGATCTTCGGCTTCATCCCGGGGTCTATCGGTGAGACCTCTGTCATCGCCATCGCCATCGGTGCCATCATCCTGCTCTACATGGGCATCGCATCGTGGAAGACAATGTGCAGCGTCTTCGTCGGAGGCATCGTGATGGCACTCTGCTTCTCGTCACTCGACATGACACCAATCCCCTGGTACGAACACCTTGTGCTGGGTGGCTTCTGCTTCGGTGCCGTCTTCATGGCTACCGACCCCGTCACCTCTGCCCGCACGGAGTGTGGTAAGTATGTCTATGGATTCCTTATCGGTGCCCTGGCCGTCATCATCCGCGTGATGAATCCTGGCTATCCCGAAGGCATGATGCTGGCCATCTTCTTTGGAAACATGTTCGCACCGCTCATCGACCATTGCGTCGTGGCACAGAATATTTCAAAACGAATGAAGAGAGGAGGTAAAGCATGAAACTGAATACTAACAACAATTCGTACATCATTATTTACAGTACGATACTCGTCGTCATTGTGGCCTTCCTGCTGGCTTTCGTCTATCAGGCATTGAAACCCATGCAGGACAAGAATGTGGCCCTTGACGTGAAGAAACAGATTCTATACTCGCTGAACATTCGCAACCTTGACGGTGCTGAGGCTGAAGCCAAGTATTCCGAGGTAGTGAAGCAGGAAGCCGAGAAGGATGGTAGAAAGTACTATATGTGTGAGATTGACGGTGAGGACATCCTCGTGGTATCCCTCAAAGGCATGGGACTATGGGGTGGCATCAGCGGCTATATGGCTATCCATGGCGATGAAACACCTGAGGTATATGGCGCTTATTTCAACCATGAGAGTGAGACTGCAGGACTAGGCGCCGAAATCAAGGATTCTCAGGCCTGGCAGGAACAGTTCATCGGCAAGAAGATTTTTGCTGATGGATCCGACACTCAGGATGTGGTACTCTCTGTTGTGAAGAAGGTTGACGACCCCTCGACGCAGGTGGACTGTGTGACAGGTGCTACGCTGACCTCGAACGGTGTTGATGCAATGATTAAGGATTGTCTGAAGAATGCTGGTAAGAATGCTGCCGAATTGTTCCTGGTCAGCATGTGCACACCAGATTCTATGGCAACGGAACCTAAAGCAGAGGAGGAGTAAACTATGGCATTATTCAGTCAACAAAACAAAGAGGCGTTCACCAATCCGCTGAACCTCGATAACCCCATCCTCATTCAGGTATTGGGTATATGCTCCGCACTGGCTGTCACTTCCCAATTGAAGCCAGCCATCGTGATGGGCCTGGCCGTGACCGTCATCACAGCCTTCTCAAACGTGATTATATCCCTTATCCGCAACACCATCCCCAACCGCATACGCATCGTGGTGCAGCTGGTAGTTGTTGCTGCTCTCGTTACCATCGTATCGCAGATACTGAAGGCATTCGCCTATGATGTCAGCGTTCAGCTCTCGGTCTATGTAGGTCTGATTATCACCAACTGCATCCTCATGGGACGCCTCGAGGCCTTCGCCATGCAGAACAAGCCGTGGCCGTCGTTCCTCGATGGTGTGGGCAACGGACTTGGCTACGCCATGATCCTCGTCATCGTCGGTGCCGTGCGTGAATTGCTGGGCCGCGGCTCACTGCTGGGTTTCCAGGTCATCCCTGATGCCTGCTACGACTTCGGATATGTAAACAACGGCATGATGACGATGCCTGCCATGGCCCTCATCCTCGTTGGTTGTGTCATTTGGATCCATCGTGCATACTTTTATAAGGAGAAATAAGATATGGAGCACGCAATATCATTACTTTTCAGGTCGATATTTGTCGACAATATGATTTTCGCCTTCTTCCTCGGCATGTGTTCCTACCTTGCCGTGTCGAAGACCGTGAAGACCTCACTGGGACTGGCTGTGACCTTCGTACTCACCGTCACCGTCCCCGTCAACTATCTCATGCAGACCAAGGTACTCGGCCCCGACTGCCTCGCTGAGGGCGTCGACCTGAGCTACCTGTCGTTCATCCTCTTCATCGCCGTCATTGCCGGCATGGTGCAGCTCGTAGAGATGACCGTCGAGAAGTACTCACCATCGCTCTATGCCGCACTGGGTATCTTCCTGCCGCTGATTGCCGTGAACTGTGCCATCATGGGTGCCTCGCTGTTCATGCAGCAACGCATCCTCCTCGACCCCAGCAACTCACAGGCTATCACAAGCGTGTGGGATGCCCTCGTCTATGGCTTTGGCTCAGGTCTCGGCTGGACACTGGCCATTGTGGCAATGGGTGCCATTCGTGAAAAAATGCAGTATTCAGATGTTCCCAAGCCCCTCCAGGGACTTGGCATCGTGTTCATCACCGTCGGTCTGATGGCAATGGCCATGATGTGTTTCTCAGGTCTTAATATATAATAATGTATGGCACAGTTTATAGCATATAGTATAGGAGTTTTCCTTTTGGTAATCATCTTGCTGGTGATTATCCTGCTGGTAGCAAAGAAATATCTCAGCCCCAGCGGAAACGTGAATATCGAAATCAACGGCGACAGAACCATCAGCGTGCCCCAGGGCAACAGCGTGATGGCTACACTCAACGAAAACGGCATCTTCCTGCCCTCGGCATGTGGCGGTAAAGCCTCATGTGGACAATGCAAGGTGCAGGTTCTGGAGGGTGGAGGCGAAATCCTCGACTCCGAACGCCCACACTTCACCCGCAAGGAAATCAAGGCTGGATGGCGCCTCGGCTGCCAATGCAAGGTAAAAGGCGACCTGAAACTCCACGTCGACGAGAGCATCCTCGGTGTCAAAGAATACGAGTGCACCGTTATCTCCAACAAAAACGTCGCAACATTTATCAAGGAGTTCAAGGTGCAGCTGCCTCCGGGAGCACACATGGACTTCCTGCCAGGCTCCTACGCACAGATCAAAATTCCTGCCTTCGACTGCATCGACTACAACGACTACGACCGCGACCTCATCACACCCGAGTATCTGCCGTCGTGGGAGAAGTTCAAGATGTTCGACCTGAAGTGTAAAAACCCGCAGGACACCATCCGCGCCTACTCTATGGCAAACTATCCTGCAGAAGGCGACGTCTTCATGCTCACCGTGCGTATCGCCACACCGCCCTTCAAACCCGACCGCAGCGGCTTCATGGAGGTCAACCCGGGCATCGCCTCGTCGTATATCTTCTCACTGAAACCCGGCGACAAGGTCATCATGAGCGGACCTTACGGAGACTTCCATCCCCACTTCGACACGAAGAAGGAGATGATATGGGTCGGCGGTGGTGCCGGTATGGCTCCCCTCCGCGCACAGATCATGCACATGACGAAGACACTCCACACGACCGACCGAGAGATGCACTACTTCTACGGAGCACGCGCCCTCAACGAAGTGTTCTATCTCAACGACTTCCTCGAATTGGAGAAGGAATACCCCAACTTCCACTTCCACCTCGCCCTCGACCGTCCCGACCCCGCTGCCGACGCAGCAGGAGTAGCCTACACGCCCGGCTTCGTCCATCAGGTGATGTATAACACCTATCTCAAGGACCATGAGACACCAGAAGACATCGAGTACTACATGTGCGGACCTGGCCCCATGTCAAAGGCAGTGATCTCCATGCTCGACTCCCTCGGCGTAGAACCTGAGAGCATCATGTACGATAACTTCGGCGGATAACCATCCCTCCTGAAGCTACCGCATACCACCAACAAGAAAGAACGGCTGGCCATTCCATGGTCAGCTGTTCTTTCTTATGCCCCCCTGCACACGTCCCCACCACCGTTCCCGACGGTTCTCCGTCGGGCTCCCCGTCGGCTTTCCCTTTCTTTAGTATCTCTTTCCACCGTATGTCGCGATTCCATCGCGACCAAGCCCCCTGTTGTTGCAGACCCCCCGGTACTTCATTCTTTCTATTTTCATTTCTACTCCTTCTCTTTCGCGCGCACGCATATATAAAATATGTATTACTCCACATCTTTAGCTCCTTCAACACCTAAGCAAGCCAAAACAAACTGAATGTATGACACCTCGCTCGCGGCTATGAAGAATCCACCGCTTAGCATTTTCGCCTGTCTGCTGACACAACCCACGAAAAATGTCTACATATACTACATTTATTAGCATCATTTGAATATATTTGTATGACTTCTCGATGGAGGCGAATCCTTAAGAATCGCCTCAGCCAATCATCAAAAACAGAGAGGACATGTGATTTTCACAACTCACCAAGTCAATAACAATATTCACAAACCAAAAACCGAGAAAAAACATGAATTACGAAAAGAAAAAAGAAACGAACACCCTCTTCTTGTCCTATGTCGATACGGAGATTACGAGCTTGCAGTTTCGCAAACACTTCGGACAGGCGCAAAAGACCGAAAGTGCAAGACGCAGTTTTAAGAACTACCTCACCACGCTGGGTTTGGAAGACATTGCCATCGAAGCCATCACCACCGAGGTGATAGGCGGCTATCAGCAATGGCTGGAAAGGCGCGGCATCAGAAAAAACTCGTCGTCCTGTTATATGCGGGCACTGCAAAGCGTCTATAACAAAGCCGTCGCCAATCATGACGGCTGGCTGCGGCAGCCCTTCTCCAAGGTCTACCGCGGCATCGCCAAGACCCGCAAGCGCGCCACGACCATCAACATCATGAAAAGACTGAAAACCCTCGACATACGACAAGGACTCATTGCCTTAGGAAAAGACCCGCGACGCAAGACATTCGACACGATGCTACATAAGCTGATGCTCACCCGTGACCTGTTCATCTTCAGCTATTGTGCCCGCGGCATCGCCTTTGTCGACGTCGCCTACCTGAGGAAAAGAGATGTGCAGCGAGGCTTCATCCACTACGAACGCAGGAAGACAAGACAGCAGATAGAGGTCGCCATAGAGCCACTCATGGAAAGCATTATCAGACGTTACACCAGCGAGACCAAGGGAACTCCCTTCCTATTCCCGATACTTCGGGCCACAGACGATGCCAAAGCCTACCGTGAATACCGTTCCGCCCTGAGAACCTATAACAGCCACCTGAAGATGATCGGTATGATGCTCGGTGAAGACATCTGCCTGACCTCCTATGTAGCCCGACATTCGTGGGCAAGCAACATGCATGAGTTGAACGCTCCACTGGCCATCATCAGCGAAGGGTTAGGACACACCTCAGAAATCACTACGCAAATCTACATCAAGTCGTTGGAAAAGAGCAGGATACATCATGCCAACAAAACATTTCTCAACATGATATTTTCTTATCGCTTTCTGCGGGAAGAAAGGGAGAATTTCATCGGCAAAGA
>JAFSRY010000006.1 GCA_017445845.1 Prevotella sp. | reverse complement strand
GTGAGACAGAAACAACGAAACAAATAGATGATTTGCAGATTAGATTTGGATTGGGGAATATCAGCGAGGAAGTCTATAGGAAAACATTGGCTCACTTGAACAACCAACTTGCAGAAATTAGGGCAGGGGCAGACGAGGCATGCAAAAATTTATCTAACGAGCAAAAGTTTATCGACCGCGTAATTGCAACTGCTTGTAAATTAGGTTTTTTGTGGAAAGAAGCAAACTTCAAGACCCGTCAGGCACTTCAAAAACTTGTCTTTCCTAACGGAATTGTCTATGATAAGAATTTAGACGATTATCGAACAGACCAAGAGAATGAAGTGTTCCGTATATTCCGCAGATTTACAGTGAATTACACCATAGACAAAGAAAGAGCGACAACCGAATTTCTCCGATTGTCGCCCGAAGTCGGGATGAGGCGACTCGAACGCCCGACCCCTACGTCCCGAACGTAGTGCGCTACCAACTGCGCTACATCCCGAATGCTGACCACATTTCTGTGAAAAGCGGTGCAAAGTTACATCTTTTTTCTGAAACGCAAGCATTTTTCTTGAAAAAAATTTGCGAGAATGATATTTTTCCCTTAACTTTGCACACGCAAACCGAAAGAAACGGTCTGTGGATTATGGTGCCTTAGCTCAGTTGGTAGAGCATCGGACTGAAAATCCGTGTGTCCCCGGTTCGATTCCTGGAGGTACCACCTCCTCCTTTCATCCGCCCCGCGATAGGTTTTTTGCCTAAAGCGGGGCTTCTCTTTTTTAGAAACAATTCAAACTGACTGACAATATGAGAAGAAATGCTTTTTTCCTATTGGCGCTCCTGACCATAACGATGGTGAATGCCCAGCCTCAGCAGAAAAGGCAGGCCGTGCCCGACCGGCAGTTGCTGCAACGGTCTTTCGGTGTTGCCGATGAGGCATCGTTCCAGCAACCCGACGCCATCTTCTATCCGGAAACATGGTTCCATTTCCTCAATGGCAGTGTGCGCCGTGAGGGTATCACCCACGACTTGGAAGCCATTGCAGCTTCGGGCATTCAAGGGGTGCAGTTGTTTCATGGTCAGGTGGGCGACCCCAAGGACTGGCCAGGCACGGAGGAACACATCGAGTGTCTGAGCGAGAAGTGGGAGTCGCTGGTGCGCCATACGGCTCAGGAGGCCCATCGGCTGGGGCTTCGTTTCAGTCTGCAGACTTGTCCAGGCTGGGCAACGAGCGGTGGCCCTTGGATTACGCCCGAACAGGCGATGCGTCATCTGAGCTACAGCCGTCTGGACTTAGAGGGAGGCCGCATGACCGACACCTTGCTCCTACAGCCCGACACCGAAGCCTGGCGCGACTGGCGCGACATTGCCGTGTTGGCATTCCCGACCTCCCGAGGCGACGAAATGGGCTTTTGTCCTGTGTCGTTGCTGTCGGCCGATGCCGACGAAGAGAGGTGGACGCGGCTATTGAAGGGAGGTCAAGGCTTTACGTTGCAGCCCGCTACTGCCGACCGTCCCCATCGCATCAAAGTGCGGATGGAAGGGGGTGTCAGCGCGCGTAGCATCATCTTCAATCCGATTGATAACTTCAACCATGAATTCGGTGTGCAACCCGACATCCATCTGCGCGTCATAGCCCAACACGGGCGGGTTGTCCTCAACACCGACTTCCCAAGGGCCAACTGGCAGGACAACCAGCACACGATGACCTTCGCCCTGTCGGATGCCTCGCCGAATGGTGAATATGTCGTGGAGATTGTGAACCGCCATCCGATGAACCTTTCCAGCCTGCGCTTCTCGACAGCTGCCCGCGGCCACAACTGGGAGATGGAGGCCGGCTGGACATCGCGCACACTGTTGCCGACACCCGTCGTTGCCGATGATGGCGACTGCTTTGTCCGTCGCCATCAAGTCATAGACATCAGCGACCGTATGGATGTCCGAGGCCGTTTGCATTGGAACGTTCCCGAGGGGCGTTGGACCGTGTTGCGCATCGGACATGTGAACACGGGCCGACGCAATGGGCCTGCGCCGGCAGAGGCTACGGGATGGGAAGTGAACAAACTCGACACCGCCTATGTCGCCTATCAGTTCCGCAGCTATATCGGAAGACTGGCCGACGGTCCGCTGAAAGGACTGGTCGACAACCTCCTGTTGGACAGCTGGGAGTGCTCGTCGCAGACATGGACGCGCTTCATGCCGCAGGAATTCCAACGCCGCTGCCGTTACGACCTCATGACGTGGATGCCGGCACTGTTCGGTTGGGTGATGGACAGTCGCGAGGACACCAGCCGTTTCCTTTCCGACTGGCGACGCACATTGAACCAGCTGTTCTGTGAAAACTTCTATGGCGAGATGGCTCGGCTGGCTCGTGAGAAAGGCCTCACTGTCAGCTATGAGACTGCTGCCGGCGACATCTTCCCGGGCGATCCGCTGGAGTTCTATAAGTATGCCGACGTGCCGATGACGGAATATTGGCAGCCACTGAGTCATTGGCTGGCCAACCATAACTATAAGCCCATCCGCGGCACGGCATCGGCAGCCCGAATGTATGGCAAGCCGCGCGTGTCGGCAGAGTCGTTCACCTCGTTCGACCTGACATGGGACGAACACCTCAGGATGTTGCGTGAGGTAGCCAATCAGAACATGACGGAAGGCGTCACCCACACCGTCTTCCATACCTATACACATAACCCGGCTGCCGACCGATACTTCCCCGGCACCTCGTTTGGCGGCGGCATCGGCACGCCTTTCTTGCGAAAACAGACGTGGTGGCCCTTCATGCGGAGTTTCAACAGCTATCTGGCTCGCTGTGCCTTCCTGTTAGAGCGAGGCCGACCGGTGAGCACCGTGCTGTGGTTCCTTGGTGACGAGATACAGCAGAAGCCCGATCAGTATGTAGACTTCCCCACAGGCTATAAATATGACTATTGCAACACGGATGCCCTGCTTCATCGCATCAGCGTCAGTGATGGCTGTTGGGTGACACCCGAAGGCATCGCCTACGATGTGTTGTGGATGCCTGAGAGCCGGCGGTTGCTGCCCGAGACGCAGGAGCGGCTGCGACAGCTAAAGGCTGCCGGCGGTCGTGTTGTCGAAGGAAACCTTGAGCAATTGAGGTTGTATCTTCAGCAGTCCGAATTGCAACCCGATGTGACCGCCGACGTGTTGTGGCTGCACCGTCAGGCCGAGGGGGCCGACTGGTATATGGTCTGTCCGAAGGCTGGCCAGGGGTTCAGTGGCGACGTCAGCTTCCGCCAACAGGGGCTGGTCGAGCTGTGGAACCCGACCAACGGGCGGATAGAGGCTGTCCCGTCGCGTCAGGACGGCGACCAGACTGTCGTCTCGCTGTCGCTCCATCGGGGCGAGACGGTCTTCGTCGTCTTCCGTCACGACAAACCCCGACAGGACATAGCGACGGAAATGGTCGTCGGTGAACAACCCGTAGAGGGAACTTGGACGCTGACCTTCCCCGAAGGTTGGGGCATCGACCGACCGCAGCAGCTGAATGAGTTGGTGGCTTGGAAGGACCTGCCCGTCGGCGCAGAAGGCAAAGCTTATTCGGGAACGGCTGTCTATGAGACCACTTTTGAGATGAAACGCCTCAAGAAAAGCCATCGCCATGAGTTACAACTTGGCAGGGTGGAAGACATTGCCGTCGTCATCGTCAACGGGCAAGTGGCCGACACACTGTGGGCAGAACCCTATTCAACAGACATCACCCCTTATCTCCGTCGGGGCCGAAACCATCTTCGTGTGGAAGTGACCGGTTCATGGTATAACCGTCTTGTCTATGATGCCTCGCTGCCCGAACAGCAACGTCGTACCTGGGTCATCAACGGCCCTTCGGCCAATCGCGAACTACGTCCCTACGGACTGTTAGGGCCGGTAAGGGTTGAAACAACGACAAAGGCGAAAAAGGTAAAAAAAATGCCGATAGGCGTATGAAAAAACAGAAAAAGTTTGGCAGAACGGAAAAAATGTCGTAACTTTGCACCGTTCAGTGGAATGAGGGGCCCTCGAGAGGGTTCCTCATTCTATATATAAAAGGTTTAGAAATCAGACACAGTATGATTGACAAAAACATCGTGAAAGCCCTCGTTGAAGAGTGGCTGGAGGGAAAAGAGTATTTCCTCGTAGACATTGAAATCAGTTCCGACAACCGCATTGTTGTCGAAATCGACCATGCCGACGGCGTGTGGATAGAAGACTGCGTGGAGCTGAGCCGATACATTGAAGAACACCTGGACCGCGAGAAAGAGGACTTTGAACTCGAAGTAGGCTCTGCCGGACTGGGTCAGCCCTTCAAGGTGGTGCAACAATATATGAACTTCATCGGCAAGGACGTGGAAGTGCTCACTGCCGACGGCAAGAAGGTGAGGGGAGTGCTGAAGAGTGTCAGCGAACCCATGTTCACTGTCAGTGTAGAAGAAAAGGTGAAAGAGGAGGGCAAGAAACGTCCCGTCGTCCAGCTTGTCGACCATGAGTATGACATGACTCAGGTGAAGTACTGCAAATACCTGATTAACTTCAAGTAAAGAGTAAAAAGTAAAAAAATAAATATTATCATGGCAACAAAGAAATCAGAAACCGTGAGTATGATCGATACCTTCCGCGAGTTCAAGGAGACCAAGAATATCGACCGTACTACATTGGTGAGTGTGCTGGAAGAGAGTTTCCGCAACGTGCTGGCAAAAATCTATGGCAGCGACGAGAACTTCGACGTCATCGTGAACCCCGACAAGGGCGACTTTGAAATCTATCGCAACCGCATCGTCGTGGCCGACGGTGAGGTGTCCGATGAGAACAAGGAAATAGCCTTGACGGAAGCCCGGAAGATCGAGCCCGACTATGAGATCGGTGAAGAAGCGTCTGAAACCGTCGACTTCACCAAGTTCGGCCGTCGTGCCATCCTGAACCTGCGCCAGACGCTGGCTTCGAAGATTCTGGAACTTGAACACGACTCCCTTTATAATAAGTATAAGGATCGCGTGGGTCAGATTGTTTCCGGGGAAGTCTATCAGGTGTGGAAGCGCGAAGTGCTCATCGTCGACGACGAGAACAACGAGCTCATCCTTCCCAAGAGCGAGCAGATTCCCAACGACCAGTACCACAAAGGCGAGACCATTCGTGCCATCGTCCTTCGCGTAGACAACGAGAACAACAACCCGAAGATTATCCTCTCGCGCACCAATTCGCAATTCCTCGAGCGTCTGCTCGAAGCCGAAGTGCCCGAAATCAACGATGGTCTCATCTCCATCAAGCGCATTGCCCGTATGCCGGGTGAGCGTGCGAAGATTGCCGTCGAAAGCTATGACGACCGCATTGACCCCGTGGGAGCCTGTGTGGGTGTGAAGGGAAGCCGCGTGCATGGCATCGTTCGCGAACTGAACAACGAGAATATCGACGTCATCAACTACACCTCAAACATCAAACTCTTCATTCAGCGTGCCTTGAGTCCCGCCAATGTCTCGAGCATCAACATCAACGAAGAAGAGCACAAAGCAGAAGTATTCCTCAAGCCCGAGGAAGTTTCACTGGCCATCGGTAAGGGCGGTCTGAACATCAAGCTTGCCTCGATGCTGACCGAATACACCATCGACGTCTTCCGTGAGATTGCCGACAGCGAAGCCGACGAAGACATCTATCTCGACGAGTTTGCCGACGAAGTAGACCAGTGGGTCATCGATGCCATCAAGGGCATCGGCCTCGACACCGCCAAGCAAGTCATCAACGCTCCGCGCGAAATGCTGATTGAGCGTGCCGACCTTGAGGAAGAAACCGTCGACCATCTGCTCGATGTCCTGAAGGCTGAGTTCGAACAAAATTAAAAAGCAAAGAATTGAAGAATGGCACAAGGCATCGCCTTGGGCCGCTTGAACTCCCCCCCGGCACCTCGTCGATAGAGGGTCGGCAGAGTTTACGAAACTTAAAATAAATTCTTAAAGATTACAGAATGAGCATCAGATTAAACAAAGCAATCAGAGAACTGAACATCGGACTCCAGACGGCAGTGGAGTTCCTTACGAAGAAGTACGGACTGGCCGAAGACTCCCTCGGACTGACCTCGAAGATTGACGACGAGCACTACGAAGCCCTCGTCGAAGCCTTCAAGCAGGACAAGGAAGTGCGCTCGCAGGCCGAGAAACTCTTCCCCAAGAAGCCGAAAGAGAAAAAGCTGCAGCCCGAGCCGAAAGACAATCGGGCCGAGACGTTGCTGGAGTCGTCAAGCCAGCAGCGCTTCAATCCGTTGGGAAAGATTGACTTGGACAGCCTGGGCAAGAAACCCGCCCAGAAAGAGTCTGTTGCTCCTGAAGTTAAACCCCAACCGACCAAGGTCGTGGTGGCTCCTGCCGTCAGCCCCCAACCTGAAGAACCAGAAATAAAGGAAACACCCGTCGTGGCGGAAGAGGTCGAGAAGCCTGAAAAGCCTGTCGAAGCCGAGAATCCTGAAGTGACTGAAACTTCCGACAAGGTCGAGACACCCGTATCGGCCGACGATGCCGCTGTCTCAGAAGAGCCTGCCGACACTGCCGAAGGCGCCCAGAGTGAGGTCTTCCAGACCAAGAACGAGAAGAAGCTTCTTTCCACTCCCAAGGTGAATGTGTTGGGTAAAATCGACCTCGACTCCCTTAACCAGAGCACTCGTCCGAAGAAGAAATCGAAGGAAGAGCGTCGCAAGGAGCGCGAGGAGAAAGCACAGCTGGCCCGCGACGGTAAGAAGAAGCGCGAACGCATCAGTAAGGTTCGCGTTGACATCACTGCCGAGGCCAACCAGCCTCAGGGCAATCCCAACAAGGGTGCCAACAATGCCCCGAAGGGTGAAGGCGGCGGCGGAAAGAAGGAGAAGAAAAAGAAGAACCGCGGCCGCAACCAGAAGCCCCTTGAAGTGAACGAAGAGGATGTGGCCCGTCAGGTCAAAGAGACGCTGGCCCGTCTGACCAACAAGCAGACCCAGAACAAGAAGGGTGCCAAGTATCGTAAGGAAAAGCGCGAAGCCGTTCAGGAGCGTCTCAACGAAGAGATGGCCGAGCAGGCAGCCGAGAGCAAGACGCTGAAGCTCACCGAGTTTGTCACCGTCAGCGAGTTGGCAACGATGATGAACGTCGGTGTGACGCAGGTCATTTCTACGCTGATGTCCGTCGGTATCATGGTCTCTATCAACCAGCGACTCGATGCCGAAACCATCAACCTCGTGGCCGATGAGTTCGGCTTCAAGACCGAATATGTCAGTGCTGAAGTGCAGGAGGCCGTCAGCGAAGAGGCTGACGACGAAAACGACCTCGTGCCGCGTGCGCCGATAGTGACCGTCATGGGACATGTCGACCACGGTAAGACCTCACTCCTCGACTACATCCGCAAGACCAATGTCATTGCCGGTGAGGCCGGCGGTATCACACAGCACATCGGTGCCTACAACGTAAAGCTTGAGGACGGTCGGCGCATCACCTTCCTCGACACCCCGGGGCACGAAGCCTTCACCGCCATGCGTGCCCGTGGTACGCAGGTGACCGATATCGCCATCATCATCGTTGCTGCCGATGACTCGGTCATGCCGACGACGAAAGAGGCCATTGCCCATGCCCAGGCTGCCAATGTCCCGATGGTGTTTGCCATCAACAAGATTGATAAACCCGGCGCCAACCCCGACAAGATTCGTGAAGACCTGGCTCAGATGAACCTCCTCGTGGAAGAGTGGGGCGGTAAATATCAGTGTCAGGAGATTTCAGCAAAGAAAGGTATCGGCGTCAACGAACTGCTCGAAAAAGTGTTGCTCGAAGCCGAGATGCTCGACCTGAAGGCCAACCCCAACCGCAAGGCAACAGGTTCCATCATCGAAAGCTCGCTTGACAAAGGGCGTGGCTATGTATCGACGGTGTTGGTCTCCAATGGTACGCTCCACGTAGGTGACAACGTCATCGCCGGAACTGCATGGGGCCGCATCAAGGCAATGTTCAACGAACGTAACCAGCGCATTACGGCTGCCAAGCCTGCCGAACCCGTCATCATCCTCGGACTCAACGGTGCTCCTACGGCCGGTGACACTTTCCACGTCTTGGAAACGGAACAGGAGGCCCGCGAGATTGCCAACAAGCGTCTGCAGCTGCAACGCGAACAGGGCTTGCGCACGCAGAAGCGCCTCACCCTCAGCGATATTTCCCATCGCATCGCCCTCGGCTCGTTCAAGGAACTCAACATCATCGTCAAGGGTGATACCGACGGTTCCATCGAAGCCCTCAGCGACTCGTTCATCAAGCTCTCGACGGAGAAGATCAAGGTCAACGTCATCTACAAGGCCGTGGGTCAGATTTCGGAGAGCGACGTCACGCTGGCCGATGCCTCCGATGCCCTCATCGTCGGCTTCCAGGTGCGTCCGTCGGGTGCCGCCCGTAAGCTGGCCGACAATGAAGGTGTGGAAATCAATACCTACTCGGTCATCTATGATGCCATCGACGATGTGAAGTCGGCTATGGAGGGTATGCTCGACAAGGTGAAGAAGGAAGTCATTACCGGTCAGGTCGAGGTGCGCCAGGTGTTCAAGATCTCGAAGGTCGGAACCGTTGCCGGCGCCATCGTTACCGAAGGAAAGGTGCACAACAAAGACAAGGCCCGCGTCATCCGCGACGGTATCGTCATCCATACGGCTCCTATCGATGCCCTGAAACGCTACAAGGACGATGTGAAGGAAGTCGCATCCGGCTTCGAATGCGGTATCTCGCTCGTCAACTACAACGACATCCTTGAGGGCGACGTGCTCGAGACCTTCACCGAAGTGGAAGTCAAGCAGACATTGTAAAGTGCTGATAATAAATGAAAAGGGAGAGAATTCTTCGTGAGTTCTCTCCCTTTTCTTTATGCCGTTGATGTCTTTCGGAAACAGGGTCGCTGACAGGTGTGCATCATGTCAATAAGAGATGACAGTGTTAACAAGCATTGATAATCCTGTTAACAAGCATTGATAGTCCTGTTAACAAGCATTGATAATCCTGTTAACAACCACTGTTAATAGGCGTCCATCTTTGAGGTGCTGATATGGAGTCGGCGTATCAGCCATTCCGATGATGTGGAATAACCGATACGCCGAGTGGAAATTGGTGTCTCGAAGGATTTACAGCTCGAGGTCGCCGTCGAATATTTCGTGCCAGGGGAGGCCCTGCATGTTCAGTTGTTCCATGAAGGGGTCCGGATCGAACTCTTCGACATTGAAGACACCGGGCTTGCGCCACAGACCCTTGCAGAACATCATCGCGCCTATCATGGCGGGAACGCCGGTGGTGTAGGAGACGCCTTGCATTCCAGTCTCCTTGTAGGCATCCTGGTGGCGGCAGTTGTTATAGACGTAGTAGGTGCGTTCCTTTCCGTCCTTCAGGCCGCGGATGCGACAGCCGATAGAGGTCTCGCCTTCGTAGTTCGAACCGAGGTCCTGTGGGTTGGGCAGTACGGCCTTGAGGAACTGCAGCGGTACAATCTTCACCTTGGCAGAGCCGGTGCCATCGGCCAGGGGAGCTTCGTAGACGACTTCGTCGATGCGGCTCATGCCGATGTTCTGGATGACTTCGAGGTGCTTCAGATATTGCTGTCCGAAGGTCATCCAGAAGCGGGCGCGGCGGATGGTGGGATAGTTGATGACCAGCGACTCTATCTCCTCGTGGTGGAGCAGGTAGCTGTCGCGCGGGCCGATGTTGGGATAGGTGAGGTCCTTGTGAATTTCAAGCGGTTCGGTCTCTACCCACTGGCCGTTCTCCCAGTAGAGTCCCTTCTGGGTGATTTCGCGGATATTGATTTCGGGGTTGAAGTTCGTGGCAAAGGCCTTATGGTGGTCACCGGCGTTGCAGTCGACGATGTCGAGGTATTGGATTTCGTCGAAGTGGTGCTTGGCGGCATAGGCGGTAAAGATGCTGGTGACACCCGGGTCGAAGCCGCAGCCGAGGATGGCGGTGAGGCCGGCTTCGCGGAAACGCTCACGGTAGGCCCACTGCCAGGAGTATTCGAAGTGTGCCTCGTCCTTCGGTTCGTAGTTGGCGGTGTCGAGATAGCTGCATCCGCAGGCCAGGCAGGCTTCCATGATGGTAAGGTCCTGATAGGGCAGGGCGAGGTTGATGACAAGCTCGGGCTTGTAGTCGGAGAAGAGGGCCTTCAGCTGTTCCACGTCATCGGCATCGACCTGAGCGGTCTTGATGGGCATGGTGTAGCCTTTGTCGTGGATGGCCTTGACAAGTGCATCACACTTTGCCTTGCGGCGACTGGCAATCATAAACTCACTGAACACATCAGCGTTCTGCACAATCTTGAACGCTGCTACTGTTGCGACGCCACCGGCGCCAATCATTAGTACTCTGCTCATTTTTCTTTGTTCTTCTATAGGGTTGTTAGCTTTTTCTTTCTTTTTGGCGGCTTCATACCAGAAGTCGGCAATGAGGTCGGAACGCTCGCCGTCCTTTCGTTCGGCAACGGTGTCGTCCCATCGGTTTCGGGTTAGTTTAAGTACGCGTGCCATAAGGGTGTTGTTATTTAATCTCGTCAGCACGGATGCCGAGGGCGGACATCAGCGAATAGCCAAGGAGTTCCTGACGGAAGTTTCCGCCGGCAAGAGGTTGCATGGTGAAGACGGTGATGCGTTTGTCGTCGCCGACGTGGCGAAGGGTCTCGCGGAGGTCGTCGTAGAAGGTGCCGTCTTCTGCATTGGGGATAATCATGACGCGCCGGACGGCCTTCTCGGCACAAACGGTTCCGACGACATCGAGAAAGAAGTCGTCGGGATGGACGAGGTCTTCCGTGGCAGGCGTGGTGATGAAGAATTCTCCCAGCCGGTCGCTGAACGCCTGTCCGTCGAGTTCTTCGGCAAAGGCACCCGGCCGGAAGTTCTCCATCCGTCGCGACTCCTTGCGATGGATGAGAACCACCTGTGTCCCCTCGGACTGGTCTGTTGTGGTGTCATCGCTACTGCCCTCTGCCGTCTTAGACCGCAGACCGCCGTCAAGTGCCACGCACACCAGCCACTGTGCCAGGTCGGCAGGAGGTATCGGCCGGCCAATCATCCGTTCGAAGTTGACAATCAGATTGAAGGCTACACGGTCAATGTAGTCGGCATCGGCAATGATGACGTTCGGGCTCCATGCCGGCATTGCAAGGTTCTGTTCTGTCATTGCGTACAAAGATACGGATTGTTAGTGGGAATGCAAAATAAAACGATGTTTTTTTTCAAAAGTTAACGTCGGCGGACAGCTATCGGCGGCGGTATTCAGTAGGGCTGAGACCGACGTGCTCCTTGAAATATTTCCCGAGGAACGACTGGTTGGGGAAGTTCAGTTCGGCCGTTATCTCCTTGATGGTCTTCGCCGAATTCTTCAGCAGCACCCGCATCTCCAGCGTCACATAGTTGTCTATCCACTCGTTGGGCGTGCGGTGGCTGATGCTCTTGACGGTTTCGGAGAGATATTTCGAGGTGATGCCGAGCTGCTGGCTGTACCAACTGACGCGGCGTTCGTGTCGGAAGTTCTTTTCGACAAGGCGGATGAAGTCGGCAAAGATGACTTCGCCGCGGCTCTGACGGTGGTCGTCCATCTTCTGCGAGCGGGCGACGGCATTGCAGAAATCGCCAATCATGGCACTCATCAAGAGGCGCACAATCTCCCTGCGGAAGAGGTGATCCCGTTCGTCGACCTTCCGCTTTATCATCTGGAAATATTCCTTGATGTCTTCCACTTCCTTAGGCTGGAGGTTGTAGACAGGATGAAATCGGGAAAAAAGGAACAACGTTGACAGTTCCTTGATGCCTGCCATCATCTCGCGAAGGGTACGCTCGGTAATCATGATGGCGATGCCCTGACAGTCGGGGCTGAGCATATAGTCGCCCATCACCTGACCTTCACTGACGATGATGACATCGTTGGGTTTCACCTGGTGGGTCTCGGTGTTCACGGTATATTGAGCCTTACCGGCCAGACACAGTGCCAGCAGTGCACACCCCATGCGGCGCGGCTCAGTGGGCAGCGGCACTTTCGAGAACTCGTCGCACAACAGGATTTCATCGCCGATGAAGCTGTTGCCATAGTTGTTCTTGGCGTAAGGAATTGTAATCTCAAGGATGGGTCGGTTGTTCATTTTGTTACTTTTTTCCTGTTAATAATGCTGATAACGGGTGCAAAGTTAGTCAAAAAATCCGTTATGGCCAATAATCAGAGGAAAAAGTTGGTGCAATTTCCAAACCTTCAATGCTGAAAACCTGCTCGGGAAGGAAATCATCGTCACCGCTGATGACGACGATGCGGTGGGGACCGACGGTGAAGCGGGCGCAGGCTTGTTCGTCGAATTCGCCGCTGCAAGTATAGTCTATATTGTCGATGCGGAGCCGCTCGCCCGCCTTACATTTGCGCAACGTAACGCGGACATATCCGTTGAAAGCCTCCTTGAAGATGGCATAGACTTTCTTCGGAGCACTTTGGATGTAGGTGGGTTCAAGGGTCCTGACGATGTGTTCAGTCGGCGACAGCCCTTCGTCTTCTTCGTCATCGTAGTCGGCGAAAGGCATGGGGTGGGCTTCGGCAGGTATCCACAGAGGCAGGTCGATGTCGTGGGTACGCCACAGTCGGGGCATGTACCGGCTGTCAATGACTTCTTGCCCCTGCCTGCCGATGCTGCCGTTGGCGGGCCGGCAGAGCCAGTCGTCGTCGGTCGGCAGGGCAAAGGGACTGCCGTCTACATAGTGTCCCCACAGACGGGCGGCTACCTGCCGTTGGCTGACGGTGTGGCTCGTGGGAGAATAGTGGATGGCAACGAGGTTGCGGCCTTTCCCGAGAAAACGGGTGACGTTCCATCGGGTGCCCAGGGCATCGCCTTCGTCGTCGGCCTCGCGGTAGGGAGTGCGAAGGGCTGTCGTGATATTGCGTTCGTTGATATAGATGTCTACATAGCCTGTCGTCAGCACCGAAAGCCATGCCTGCGACGGTGCCTCGTCGAGTTCGACAACATCACGGAACCATGCCTGCTGGCCGGCCTTCAGGTCGGGACAGCATATCCAGGGTGTGCGGAAGTCTTGGGCAAAGGTTGTTATCGCATACCACAGCAGCAGGGCTATCGTGGGGAGTCGTAACATGCTATTGAATCTTTAAGCTTTGACGGGCCTTCAGCTTGTAGCTCTCTTTCTTATTATTATATATAATGTGTACCGTTCCGGCTTTGGCGGCTTTGATGGTGGCGTCGGTCACCCTTCCGTCCTGCCAGGTCATGTCGACGGTATAGCCGCCGCGGGCTTTCAGACCTGTCACCGTTCCTGCCGACCATTCGGTAGGAAGCACAGGAAGGAACTCTATGGAGGCTTCGTCCTCATGGGCCGATGATTGTATCAGCATCTCACAGACTCCCGCCGTTCCGCCGAAGTTACCGTCGATTTGGAAGGGCGCATGGGCATCGAAGAGGTTCGGATAGGTACCGCCGGAGCTTCTGCGGTCGGGCCCGCGATAGTTGTCGGGCGAAACGTAGGTGAGGAGTTTCCGGTAGATATGATAGGCCTGACGGCTGTTGTGCAGTCGTGCCCAGAGGTTGATGCGCCAGCCCGTCGACCAGCCCGTCGTCTGGTCGCCCTTCTGGATGAGGGTCTTTTCGGCCGCTGACAATAATGAAGAATGATGTTCAGCCGAGAGCAGGTGATGTCCGGGATAGAGGCCGATGAGGTGCGACTGGTGGCGGTGCTTCGGGTCTTGGTCGCGCCAGTCGTAGTACCATTCGTTCAGGTCGCCTTCATGGCCGACGGTATAGGGATGCAGGCGCGCCAGTGCCTTTTGGTAGGGAGTGGCATCGTCGCCACAGGCGGTGGCGGCTTCGCTGGCATTACTCAGGAGTTCGCGGATGATGGCAAGGTCGGCAGTGCCGCCATAGCACGTTGAACCTTGGTAGCCTTCATCGGTGACATACATGTTCTCGGGTGAGGTGGAGGGTGCCGTGATGAGTTCCCGCCCGCCTTCTTTGGAGGGGGCTTTCGGGTTTTCCATGAGCCAGTCGAGGCAGAAGTCGGCAGCCCCCTTCATCAGTGGCCAGGCGGTGTTGCGGAGATAGTCCTTGTCTTGTGTAAAGAGATAGTGTTCCCAAAGCGACATGCAAAGCCAGGCTCCGCTCATGTTCCAGTTGGCCCACAGCGGCATTCCCTGAACGGGGTTGGCCATGGCCCAGATGTCACTGTTGTGGGAAGCGCACCAGCCCCGGTCGATGCCGTAGTAGTTGCGGGCGGCATAGGCACCGTTCTTCGAAAGGTTCTCGATGAAGGTCGTCAGCGGCATCGTCATCTCAGTGAGGTTGGCGACTTCGGCAGGCCAGTAGTTCTCTTCGAGGTTGATATTCATCGTGTAGTTGCTGCGCCAGGGGGCTTTCAGGTGAGGGTTCCAGATGCCTTGCAGGTTGGCGGGCACGCCGGGCGTTCGCGAACAGCTGATGAGCAGGTAGCGGCCGAACTGCATGTAGAGGGTTTCGAGGTAGCGGTTCGGCTCGTTGCGGTCGGTATACTGTTTCAGCATGAGGTCGGTGGGTGTCGTCTCGTTGGGCGTGCTGCCATCGAGGCTGAGCGTCAGACGGTTGTAGAACTGCTGATAGTCCTTGATGTGGGCTGCCTTTACCTTATTATATTTTAGGGAGGAAAGGCGCTTGATGTCCTTTTCGATGAGGGCTGTGATGTTGCGGCCTTCACGAACGGGATGCCTGTCGAAGCCGTTGAACGACGTCTCGTCGGTGATGTAGAGGGTGGCCTCGGTGGCTTGCGTGATGAGCAGGTTTCCTTTGTCATCGACACCCCACAGTCCCTGTTGGCCGCAGTCAACTTTTACCAAGGTGCAGAAATGAATGGCATCGGCAGCATCGCCCACGGCATGGCCACGCATGAGAAGCATGTTGTTGCCCCGACGTTCCACCTGATGGGGCAGCAGCGAATGGAGGTTCACCAGGCAGGCTAAGGCTTTGGGTTGAGATGCCTTCAGGTGGACGACGATAAGGCGGTGGGGATAGGAGGCGAAGTATTCGCGTTCGTAGTGAACGCCGTCGCGGTCGTAGCTGACGCGGACCAGCGCACGGTCGATGTCGAGTTCGCGGCGGTAGTGCTCAGCCTTTCCAGCCTTGCCGTTGAGGTCTTTGATGACGAGTGTTCCCAAGGGTTCATACCACTCGGAGTCGGGACCCTGCATCTTTCGCTGCAGCGAGTCGGCCTTTCGATAGTCTTCGTCGAAGAGGGCCTCGCGGATTGGACCTATCCACCGGTGGGCATCGGCATTGAGCGTGCGGTCCCAGGGCCTGCCCGTCCAGAGCGTCATGTCGTTGAGTTGCAGCGAGTCGGCATCGGCACCGCCATAGACCATCGCTCCTAACTGTCCGTTGCCGATGGGCAAGGCTTCTTCGAAAAACTCCGCCTCGCGGTCGTACCATAGGCGCATCGGCAGCTGCTGGGCCATTGCAATCCCAGCGGCGCCGATTGTCAGTAGGAGGATGAGCAGTTTCTTCATGATGTTTTTATAGATAGACGCCGATACTGAACAGACCGGAGTAGTTGCAGGGCCATGTTTCACCGTCCGACTTCTTGTGAACTGGTTTGAAGCCCATGTCGTAGCTCATGCCAAAGAAAAACTTATTGACGCTGATGGTGAGGTCAACGTTCAGTCCTGCATCTATCCGTTTGAACTGTTCATCCGAGAAACTGTCGACGCTGACTTTGGCAGAGCCGTTCGATACCTCGGTCTGACCAAATGTGCCATACGAGAGATACGGTCCGAAGGCCGCCTTAAAGCCCCACTTCTGACCCCACTCGGTCTTATAGTATAGGTCGATGGGTACTTCCAGATAGTTCAGGTGTATGGTCAGGTTGGAGTCTTCGTCTTGTGCTCCCTTGGCAACATACTGAACGACGGGTTGTAGTCCCCAACTGGTGTTTTTGAAGGGCAGCTCTGCGCCAATGCCGAGGTGATAGCCAAGGATACTTTCTGTTCCTTCTGCATTCTTAAGCCAAAATTCGGCCCCGCCGATACCGCCTCGGATGAACAGCCGCGAGTCTTGTGCCATTGCCATTGTGGCTGCGGCCAAAAGAAGAAATAATGTCATTGTTCTTTTCATAGCTTTTTCCAGATTTAGTTTATTGCCAATTAAGTTTGATCTTGTCGACCTTCGGATTGCTTTAATTCAACAGTTTTTGGTCGTTATATCACTTCCGAACGTTGAGTTATATAATAATAAATAGGCCTGCAGGTTTTGAGTGTCCTACAGGCCTTGTGAGATATAGACTTTTATGCGTCGATGTTGGCGTAGGTGGCGTTGGCCTCGATGAATTCGCGGCGCGGCTCTACGTCGTCGCCCATGAGCATGGAGAAAATCTCGTCGGCCTCGGCGGCATTCTCGATGGTGACTTGCTTCAGCAGTCGCGTCTTCGGGTCCATGGTGGTCTCCCAGAGTTGTTCGGGGTTCATTTCGCCAAGACCTTTGTAGCGCTGGGTGTGCAGCTGGTTGCTGTTCTCGTCGCCGGCCACATACTTGTCGATGAAGGCCTGGCGTTGCTGTTCGGTATAGCAGTACTCGCTGATTTTCTTGAAGGTGCACTTGTAGAGGGGCGGCGTTGCGATGTAGAGGTGTCCGTCCTGGATGACCTTCGGCATGAAGCGGTAGAAGAGTGTCATGATGAGGGTGTCGATGTGTGAGCCATCGACGTCGGCATCGGTCATGATGATGATCTTGTCGTAGCGCAGCTTGTCGATGTTGGCTTCGCGGTCGCCTTCGCCGTCGACACCGAAGCGGACGCCGATGGACTGGATGATGTTCATGACGGACTCTGCCTCGAAGACACGATGCCACTGCACTTTCTCTACGTTCAGAATCTTACCGCGGAGGGGCAGGATGGCCTGGGTGTAGCGGTCGCGGCCCTGCTTGGCAGAACCACCTGCCGAGTCACCCTCGACGAGGAAGATTTCGCACTCCTTCGGGTCTTTGTTCGAGCAGTCGGCCAGCTTGCCGGGCAGTCCACCGCCCGACATGGGGTTCTTGCGCTGAACACTCTCACGGGCCTTACGGGCTGCAATGCGTGCGGTGGCGGCGAGGACGACTTTCTCGCAAATCAGCTTGGCTTCCTTCGGATGCTCCTCAAGATAATAGGTGAGGGCTTCGCCAACGGCCTGCTGCACGGCACCGGCTACTTCTGAGTTGCCGAGCTTCGTCTTCGTCTGGCCTTCAAACTGCGGCTCGGCGACCTTGATGGAGATGACGGCGGTGAGACCTTCACGGAAGTCTTCACCGGCGATTTCTATCTTTGCCTTCTCGATGTTCTTCGAGATGACGGGGTCGGCATCGGCATAGGACTTCAGCGTGCGCGTCAGGGCCATGCGGAAACCTGTGAGATGGGTACCGCCTTCGATGGTGTTGATGTTGTTGACGTAGGAGTGGATGTTCTCCGAGTAATCGGTGTTATACATGATGGCAACCTCGATGGGGATGCCCTGCTTTTCGGTCTTCAGGTAGATGACATCGTCGAAGAGGTGGGTGCGGTGACGGTCCACATAGCGCACAAACTCTTTCAGTCCGTCCTTGGCATGGAACACTTCCTGGCGGGTATGCCCGTTTTCGTCGGGGCGCAGGTCGGTAAGCGTAATCTTGATGCCGGCATTGAGGAAGGCCAGCTCGCGCATACGACGGGCAATGATGTCCCACTGATAGTGGGTGGTGGTGAATACGGTGGGGTCTGGCCAGAACTGTTGGCGCGTACCGCGAAGGGTGGTCTCGCCGACGACCTTCACGGGATAGAGGGGCTTGCCCTGCTCATATTCCTGCTGATAGATTTTTCCGTCGCGGAACACCTGAGAGATCATGTGGCTCGACAGCGCATTGACACAGCTGACACCGACGCCATGAAGACCGCCGGAAACCTTATAAGAGCCTTTATCGAACTTACCACCGGCATGGAGGACGGTCATGACGACTTCAAGAGCCGACTTGTGCATCTTCTCGTGTTCGTCGACGGGGATGCCTCGGCCGTTGTCCTGTACGGTGATGGATTCGTCTTCGTTGATGGTTACTTCAATGTCGGTGCAATAGCCGGCCATGGCCTCGTCGATAGAGTTGTCGACGGTTTCGTTGACCAGGTGGTGGAGACCTTTCTCCGAGATGTCACCGATATACATAGCCGGGCGTTTGCGCACGGCCTCGAGTCCTTCCAGAACTTGAATGTTACTGGCGGAATAGTTGTTTGTGTTTTGATTATTTTCTGCCATTTTTATTGTATTCTCAAATAGATTGCAAAGATACGAATAATTTGCGATATGGCGAAATATTTTTCTTTGAAAATGAGCCTTTTAAACGCTAAAAATATTCAAAATTATACAAAAAAAACGACCGCCATCTCTCAATGTCGAAACAGGCGGTCGGTTGTGGAATTTTTTGTATGATTTGTTGTTGTCAGCAAGGCTAAGATTAGCCGAGCTTGTTGATGTGGATAGCCAGACTTGACTTCAGGTTAGCGGCCTTGTTCTTGTGGATGATGTTGTTCTTGGCCAGCTTGTCGAGCATCTTCTGCACCTTCGGATACAGGGCTGCTGCTTCTTCCTTGTTGGTCATTGCACGGAGCTTGCGGACTGCGTTACGCATGGTCTTTGCATAGTAGCGGTTGTGCAAAGTACGGGTTTTGGTCTGACGAATTCTCTTCAGAGATGATTTGTGGTTTGCCATTTTCTTAACGTTTAATTGTTAATAAATAATTGATGTTTGTAAATAACCGTCAAAGCCTTTGGGTCTTGCGCATGGCAGGCTGCCCTGGGCGAACATTCTTTCCCGGAGGATGGCCCTAAGAAAAAAAGTCCTCCGTCACCTTATCCCCTTTTTGCGTCGGGTAGCGCATCGCTGCGCAGATGGCGGATTTGACTTCGGTTGGTAGTCCCTAGGAGAGTCGAACTCCTCTTTAGAGAATGAAAATCTCTCGTCCTAACCGATAGACGAAGGGACCGCGCCGTTTCATTAGCGGGTGCAAAGTTAGTGGTTTTTTCTTTTCCCACCAAATTTTCTTGAAGAAATTTTCGCATTATCCATGATTTTTCGTAATTTTGTCGTCAAAAAGGGGATAAAAACATGCTTGCCAAGACAAAAGCGGTCGTATTGCGAACAATTAAATACGGTGACAGTCGGATGATTGTCGACCTGCTGACCGAGCAGGTAGGCCGACTCGGCTGCATCGTCACCGTGCCAAAGACGGCACGCGGGCGCAATAAGAAGCAACTCTATCAGCCCATGACATTGCTCGACATCGAGTTCGACCAGCGGCCACAAGCCGACCTGCAGCATATTCGCGACGTCAGGATCGCCGTACCCTACCTGTCGATACCTTTCGACACCTATAAGTTACCGACAGCACTCTTCCTCTCCGAATTTCTCTATTATGCCACGCGCGGCGAACAGCAGAACAGCGCCCTCTACGCCTTCGTCGAGACCTCCATGCAGTGGCTCGATGCAGCACAGAAGCCCGTACCCAACTTCCATCTCGTCTTTATAATCCATCTGGCTCAGTTCATCGGCTTTTTCCCCAACCTCGACGACTATCACGAGGGCGACCTCTTCGACTTGCGCAGTGCCTCGTTCGTCAACGTACAGCCCTTACATGCCGACTATGTGCAGGCTCAGGAGGCTTCCTATCTGCTGCAACTCATGCGAATGAACTACGCCACCATGCACCTCTTCCGCTTCTCCCGTGAGCAACGCAACCACATTCTCCAACTCCTTCTCGACTATTACCGTCTCCACGTCCCTGCCTTCCCCGAACTCCACTCCACGGCGGTCGTTCAGGAACTCTTCGTCTGACCCTGCCGCCTTTAGCCTCCAAAAATTGCAGGAAATAAGACAAAAATATTTTGAAATATTTTGATTAGATGAGATTTCTGCCACGAAGTGACACTATATGTTTTTGTGACCAAAGGCTGGTCACAATGAGACCAAAGCTTGGTCACGATGAGACCAAAGGCTGGTCACAATGAGACCAAAGGCTGGTCTCAACAAGACCAAAACGTAGTCGCATTTCTGGTCACGACGAGACCAAATTTCGTTAACCATCCTGGTCTCATCGGAAAGTCTGACTTCCGCCTGCCAAGTCTTTGAAAGCCATTCTGTTAGCACCATTATTCATTCAGGCTGTTTTGTAAAGATTTCCGAAAGGAGGGAAAAATAAAGGAGTTCAGAAAGTATCCCACCCTCTGAACTCCTCAAAGAAACTTTCACTTCATTAACTTCTAAAAAAACAGGCAGGGCGCGCATGGCCCTGCCTGTGATGGTCGGTAAGACCCTCCGGCGGTGTCGCCGGAGGAAGTCTCTATTATAATATAATGTGTACTGCCGAGGGCTTATTCATCCCAGATGGATGACTTGCCAAGACCTTCAGCACCGGCATCGCCGTCGGTGTCGATTACTTCCAGGTTTTCGCCTTCGATAGATGCAGTCAACATCAGCTGCTCCTCATAAACGTTGAGGCTCTTCAGCATAGGGATAATATATTCTTTTTTCATTATCGTTGCTTTTATAAGATTATTTAATGGTGGTCAAATACATTTTGATTACTTAACCACTTTCTTACCGTTCACGATGTAGATACCCTTCTGCAGGCTCTGGGCGTTCATCTGCTGGCCGTTGACGTTGTAGACCTTACCAGTTACAACCTCACCGTCGATGGTGATGATACCGGTGGTTTCTCCGTCGATGTCGAAGCCAGTGAGAGCCTTGGCACCAGTCTTAGCCTTGAAGTAGCCGCGGAAGGCCTTCAGGGCGGTGTTGGCGGTGTTCTTCTTCAACTTGTTGTCGGCAGCTACGAAGTAGTCTTCAGCGGCAGGAGCTGTAGGAGCATAGATACCCACGAAGTCGTAGGTCTCGCCGGCAGCATTTGCCTGTGCAGCTTTGACGGTGCCAGTAGCCTTCACGGCAGTAGCGGCAGTAGCGGGCTTGATGAGGTAAGGCACACCGGCTTCGATAGCGGTGGTGGTGACGAAGTGCAGAACGCCTTCACCGTCCTCATTGTCAAGCTTGGCAACCTTCGTGCCTGCACCGAAGTTCTCAGTGATAGCAGCAGCATCCATATCGAAGGGAACGACAACGGTGTTCCAGGTGTCGGCAACGAACGAACGGTTCACCTTCACGGTCTTATCCTTACCGTCGTTAGTGGCAAGAGCTGCCTGATTGTCTTCCGTATCAGCGAGTGTCAGGTCAAGGCTGAGGCAGACAAGACGGAAGTTGTCAACGACAACCCAGTCACCGCCTTCTCCTCCGACCTTCTTGACAGCGATTGTCAGCTTGCCGTCTTCACCGACAGTGATGGGTGTAGAAGCAACCTTATACTTGCCAACGTTGAAGAACTGGGTAGCCTGGCCGGGATCATTAGGATATTCGCCCAATACGGTTGCTGAACCGAGTCCAGGAGCGGCATCCTTACCATCTAAGATTGAAGGCAGTGTTGCGTTCTCAACTCCATTGATGTAGAGGTGAGCAAGAGCGGCAGGAGTATTACCATCGTTTACATAAGGATAGAAATTCTCATGTGAACGGTCACGATAGAAGCCCTGAAGGGTTACCTGATATTTACCAGGCTTCAGGCCCGTAATAGTCTGCTCCAAGTTGAAATTAGTATTGTTGAAACCTTCAAGAGCAAAGTCTTCGCGGTCACCGCCACGGTTCCAAATGCTACCATTGGTGTTCCAAGCACCCGTTTCGTCGGTCTTGTTCCAATTGTCAGAACCGCTGACGACAAACTCGCGCTGGCTGAAGTTAGGCATCTTGACGAGGTGAGAAGCGTCGATGGGTGCTTCATTCTCAGCTTTTTCCAACAGGGCGTCACGCTGTTCCTTGGTGACGAGGCGCCACTGAAGGTCGAGGTTGTTGAGGTCTTGGTCGCGATAGTTATTGACATGACCGAAGTAGTAGTTACCTTCCAGCATTGTATAGGGGAAGAAGCCCATTACATATTCGGGATCCCATGCACGGATGAGGTAGTTGCCATTCTCCTGCTTTTCGAAGAGCCACTGGCACTTGTCAGCGGTATCGCAGTAGTTACTCCAGTTGAGATACTGCAAAGCACCGCCATTGTTGAGGTGAGTGTCTACGATATAGCGTGTTCCGCGCTCGGTGTCTTGCTTGGTGAGAGTGACCTCAATGCCAGGCCATCCAAGAGCAGCGTGGGCACCCCACTTGGCACCGCCACAGAAGAATTTGCCTTGGCCGACGTTATAGAGGTAGAAGCTTTCACCGTCAGCGGGTTCGGCAGAGACAAAGTCGTAGAAATGGCTCTCTTGAGCGGCAACTTTGCGTGCAACACGCAGTTTGGCTAAAAGTTCATTGAGTACGCCGGCATCGGTACCATTGGCAACAAAGTCCTTGGCATTTGCAAGGAATGCGATTTCACCGCCCTGAGCATCAGCGGCTGCGATGGTCTTCTCAAGCATGGTGTCGTCAACAGCCGTTGCAGCTGAAAGGGCATCTTTCAGAGTTGCAGTCTTTTCAACTAAGACATCAGTATCAGTTGACTCACGAACAGCCTTTGCTTCGGCAATAGCCTTGTCAAGGTTGGCCTGCAGCACATCGGTGGTGTTGCCGGTGAAGGCTTCAGCATCAGCGATGGCCTTATCGAGGGCCTCTTTGTATTCTGAAATATCAATGGTGACAGGACCATAATAAGTCAGTTTGAAGTTATCGAAGATAACCCAGTCGCCAGCAACATTGCTATCCTTGCGGACACCGATAGTGAGACGGCCATCGAGGACGGTAACTTCAATTTCTTCGTTGACATAAGCACTCACGAGGTTCATACTGCGCTGAGCCTGATCCATAGCATCGGGGAAGTAGTAGTTTCCAAGTTTCGTCTTGACGAAGTAGTTGCCTTCGGCAGCACTAGGTGCATCGTCAAGAATTGACTTCAGATTGTGCTTTACATCATTGGCATAATAGTAAGCGCGGATAGTTTCCGTACCGTCAGCTCGCTTCTGCTCAACCTCTTCCCATGTTCCGTCACGATAGAAGCCCTGTAAGGTCATCTTGTATTTACCATTGGGAACTTCAATGGTTGTGTAGAAATGCATGGTTGTACTGTTGTAGCTTTCAATGATCATTGAACCACGGCCAAGGTTACCATCGGCATCACCGCCACGGGCGATATTACCGCCATCGTTTTGCTTGATCCACTTGTTGTAGCGCGTGTCGTTGTTGGGGAAGTCAGCACTGGGAATGAGCCAAGAAGCATCGAGAGGATTTTCTTCCGTAGCTTCGGCCAACTTGGCCAGACGCTCTTCCTTGGTCACAACCTGCCAAGTATTGCGTTCGGTCATGTTCTCATTGTAAGGCGGATTCTCAAGATACCAACGTTCGTCACCCGTCTGAGTGAAAAGGTTGTTTGCCTTAAAGTTCTCGTTATAGCGGACTGTACCCATCACGCGGATGCCGTTCTTAATGGTATAAGCATTGCTGACACCTTCCTTCTCAACGGGAGTGAACACCCATACAAAGTCACCGCCATTGTCAAGATAGTTGTTGTCTGGGTTGATACTTGGCTGACCAAACTTGGCGTTGAGCAAGAAGCCGTCATCCTTTGGATTGAGTGTGAAATCAAGGCCGCGTGTGCCGACATTTGCACGCGTGTGCCAGTCATGTGTCTTACTGTCGTTGTTCTGCAGCCAGAGACCACTTTCAACGTTGTACAGATAGAATTCACCTTCCTTCACTGTTGTTCCAGTGTAGGGAGATGTCTGTGCATACGAGGCGACTCCTCCCATCAGGGCGAGTGCCACACCTAAAAATCTCTTGATTCTCATGCTTGTTTTGAATTTAGTTAATGATAAGATAGGTTTACTTAAGTTATTGGTTTCAAAAATTTTTGCAAAGGTACGGTCTTTATTTATAATGTATAGGTAATTTTGTCCAAAAATCAGGTAATTTTGTCCAAATCGGCCTTTTTTGCCGCTGTTCACCAATGACTTAACCGATGGTAACGGTGATTTTGTTGAAGCCTAAACATAATAAAAACCGCTTGTCGGCGTTATTAGAGTAAAGGGCCTCTATTTGTAGTTTTTTGCAAAATACGTTGTGTGTAGATGTCAAAGGCTTTTGTCGATGGAATGGGCGAAAATTGAACTTTAACGGAATAATTCAAAAAAAAGATGAAGCGTATTGTTATTTTTTCATTCTTCGTGCTGATGGCTATGAATGGCTTTGCACAGCAGATGTTGGGACAACGGCCCAACGTGAAGTCGCCCGTCATCAATCAGGACGGCACGGTGACCTTCAATTTCTTCGGTCCACAGGCCACGACGGTGAGCGTGACCGGCGACTTTGACGAAATCCATTGGCAGACGCTGCCGATGGAGAAACAAGAGAACGGTGTCTGGACGGTGACGACGATGCCGCTCGCGCCGGAACTCTATTCGTATAGTTTCTCTGTCGACGGTCAACGCATCGTCGACCCTGCCAACTCCTATGTAAACCGCGACATATCGACGCTGAGCAACATCTTTATCGTTTCGAAGGGGAAAGGCGACAAGGGTCACCTCTACCAGATGAACAATGTGGCACACGGTACGGTCAGCCGCGTGTGGTACGACAGCCCGACACTCGGACAGCAACGCCGTATGACGGTCTATCTGCCGGCTGCCTACGACGGAAAGAAGAAGTTTCCCGTGATGTATCTGCTGCATGGCCATGGCGGCGACGAGACGGCTTGGGGTGACCTGGGGCGTGCCGCACAGATTATGGACAACCTCATCGCCGAGGGCAAGGCCCGTCCGATGATTGTCGTCATGCCCAATGGCAATCCCACTTGCAATGCAGCCCCGGGATGGTGGCACGAGGG
>JAFSRY010000071.1 GCA_017445845.1 Prevotella sp. | reverse complement strand
GACAATGACAAGGCGATGATAGAGCTCGGCCATGCCATGCAGCGCGGCGAGGAAGGCATGATGAAGATGAAGATGGGCGACGAGGACTGCTATGTATTCTATAAGCCCCTGGGTCAGACGGGCTGTTCGATGGCTATCGTCTGTCCCGAGAGCGACATCTTCGGCGGTTTCGACCGCTTGCGCCGCACGATTATGGCTATCGTCATCGGTGGTCTGCTGCTGATGCTGCTTTTCTTCATGCGTATCATCACGCATGAGCTGCAACCCTTGAGAAAGCTGGCCGACGGCGCCGAGACCATCGCCTCGGGAAAGCTGGATGCCGAACTGCCGGATTTCAAGCGCATTGACGAGATAGGCCAGCTGAGCCAGTCGTTTGGCAATATGCAACAGTCGCTGGTGAAATATGTGGAAGAGCTGAAGGATACCACGTCGCAGAAAGCCTCGATAGAAAGAGACCTCAATATCGCCAGCAGCATCCAGATGGGTATGCTGCCCACGATGCCTGCTAAGTTGGGCGATTATGGTGAAGACGTGCAAATCTATGCCTCGCTGACTCCTGCCAAGGTGGTGGGTGGCGACCTGTTCGACTTCTACTTCCGCGACGAGAAGCTCTTCTTCTGTCTCGGCGACGTCTCGGGAAAGGGTGTGCCTGCCTCACTGTTTATGACGGTGACACGTGCCACCTTCCGCACCGTGTCGGCCTACGAGTCGCAACCCGACCGCATTGTGACCACCATGAACAAGACCATCGCCGACATGAACAAGAACCACATGTTTATCACGCTCTTTGTCGGTGTGCTCGACCTGCCGACAGGTCGTCTGCGCTATTGCAATGCCGGCCACGACGCTCCGCTGCTGGTGGGTAAAGGTGTCGGTGAACTGCCTTGTGACGCCAATATCCCCGTAGGCTTCCGTCCCAAATGGAAGTACTCCCTGCAGGAGGCGCAGATATTTACCGGCACCACCATCTTCCTCTTTACCGACGGACTGACCGAGGCCATGAATGCCTCCAGAGAGCAGTTTACGATGGAGCGTGTCAACGAGGTGGCCTTCCAGGCTCTCTTAAGCGGTCATCAGGAGCCGCGACAGTTCATCGAACGGATGACAGAAGCAGCCTATCAGTTTGTGGGCGATGCCCAGCAGAGCGACGACCTGACGATGATGGCCATACAGTACATCCGTAAGCCGATTGACGTACAGATGCGCAAGAGCATTGTGCTGCGCAACGACATACAGGAAGTGCCCAAGCTGACGGCTTTCGTGGAGGATGTTTGCAAGTCCGTAGGGTTGAATGCCGACACCACCGCCCAAGTGAAGGTGGGCATCGAAGAAGCCGTGGTGAACGTGATGAACTATGCCTATCCAAAAGGAAAGGTCGGCGACGTGACCATCGAGGCCGCCTCGAACGGCCTGCGCCTGAAGTTTACCATCATTGACAGCGGCAAACCCTTCGACCCCACCGTCCAGGCTGATGTGGACACCACGCTGGCCGCCAAGGAACGCCGCATCGGCGGTCTGGGCATACACATCGTGAGACAGATGATGGACTCTATCAATTATGAGCGCATAGACAACCTCAACGTGCTGACACTGAGGAAGACCATCAACAAGACACAATAACCAACAAAACAATAAACGATGAAAACAACAATTCAAGAACAAGAAGGCAAGATGATTGCCATTCTGGAGGGCAGTCTCGACACAGCAGCAGCCCCCGAAACCGAGAAGATTATGAGTCCGCTGAACAACGTGGAAGGTAAGGACATTATCATTGACTGCAAAGGCCTGGAGTATATCTCCTCTGCCGGTCTGCGCATCTTCCTGGGCATCCTGCAGAATGCCGAAGAGAAGGGTGGTCACGTCTATATCAAGGACATCAATGACAACGTCCGCTCCATCTTCGCCATCACTGGCTTTATCAACATCTTCGAGTTTATGTAAAGTTCAAGAAGTTCAAGGAGTTCAATCAAAACAAGAAAACAATGAACAAGATGATGAAATGGCTCTTTGCCGTAGCCCTTATTTTCGGCATGAATACAGTGGCTTATAGCCAAAATTGTTGTGGAAAGTGCTGTTCACACCACGACACCAATTCTTCGGCGAAGGCCGTCAGCAGCACCGAACTCATCCGCACCAGCCAAAGCTGGGACGGTGTGGAGCTGCCCGACTACTTCAAAGGACGCCCCGAACTGGTGGCCGTCAAGTATATCTTCCCCGCTGGTCAGAAGCT
>JAFSRY010000070.1 GCA_017445845.1 Prevotella sp. | reverse complement strand
GCAATACTATGTAGTCAATCGCGATACCCATCATGTCGTTCACTTCTTCACAAACATATTTGATTCTGATATTAAGACAGATGTATTAATGCATAAATGAAGAAAACCCTGACTGCAGTAAGCGGCCTCTGTGCCTTCGGCAGTATCTTCGCCACCTCAAACCTGTTCGTGGATGCGGAGATACGTCTGTGCCTCTGTCCTGCTCGGAAGCCTGTATGGTGTATACCTGTTCAAGAAGGATTCTGCCGACGGAAGACTGCTCATCTGGCGATGCGCCTTAGAAATAGTTGCCGACAAGCCTCTGCTGGGACATGGACCGAACGCGGTGGAGTGTCATTACATGGACTATCAGGCTGCTTATCTGAAAGCTCATCCGGAAAGTCTTTATCTTCTGTTGGCTGACAATGTTAAGCATCTGTATAATGAGTATCTGGAAATTCTCGTACGATATGGACTCGTTGGATTGTACAGGAAAATGTGAATGGTAAAAAAATAATAATGAATATGAAGAAAAACTGTCTTGTGTTGGCAAAACCGTTTCTTTTGTCGTTTATCCTGTTCCTGCCGCTGCTGTATGCCAACCACTATGGCAGGACATACGGATTGTTTTGGGCTGATTCTGTCTGCTATTATGCCTTGACCTATTTTTGTTTGTGTTACTATTCGCAGAAGCTGACCATCAGTAACTGGTTCATCACCCTGGCAATATGTCTCGGAATAGCCCTCTATGTAGATGTGTCGTCGTGGACGCTCCTGTTAAGTACGTTTTCCTTGAGATTGTTGACAATGGTCTGCATCGTCCTGGCCACACTGTGTTTCCAGATCCGGAAATACTGGATCTTCGGGTTGTCGCTGCTTGTCATTCTCCTGTTGAATACGGTCGTTGCAAGTTTTTTCAACGCTATCTGGAGTGTTATCTTCAGTCAGGGTGTGCAAATCTCTTTTGAGTGACTTTTCCTATGGGACTCGACCCTTCACGGCATATCCCGCAATAATAATTACAGAAAAGGAAGGGGTCGTGCACAATAAAGCGGCAGATTTTGCGTTATATTCTTCAAGGAAGACTGTAAAAAGTCATGAAGATACGACTGACACTGGTACTGCTGCTGGCGGTGATGGGGCTGAAGGCTCAGCGCACGCAGTTTGTCAACCTGACCGCGGAAGAGGTGGGGCTGACGGACGGTGGTGTGCCCCGGCTGGTGTGGTCGTTCCCGTTGCCCGCCGACTATCAGGACTCGTTGTATACGGTGAGCCTGCTCTATCCCGAATTTATCGATGCCCCTCAGACCGTCGACAGCCTGCTGCCGCCGATGCCGCTGGTGGAACAGCGCGTCGCCCTGGACCGTAAGCGTGGAGCGTTGGAAGTGCTCTTCACACCCTGGGTGTGGCGCGACGGGCGTCAACAGATTTTAGTGAGCTTCATGATGAGGGTGACCGCAGTTCCCCGTCCCTCTCACGAGGGGTGTGGCCGCAATGATGCCTCCCCCGGAACAAGGGTGAAGGCTAATGTCTTTCGGGAGCAGGGCAGCGGAGAGGTGGAAGGTTCGCTTCTCGCCTCCGGCCGCTGGGCAAAGATACGGGTGCCGGCAACTGGGGTCTATGAGATTACCGATGCGCTGGTGCGTCAGGCAGGTTTCTCCGATGCGTCGAAGGTGAGGGTCTATGGCTATGGCGGTGCGCTGCAGCCGGAGGTGCTCAGCCGCAGCTATCTCGCTGCCACCGACGACCTGCAGGAGGTGCCCACGGCGACCATCAACGGGCGCAGGCTCTTCTATGCCGTAGGCCCTGTGACATGGAGTACGGATGATGCCCAACGGCGCACGCGCAACCACTATTCCGACTACGGCTACTACTTCCTCACGCAGGGCGACGAGGAGCCGCTCAAGGTGAGTGACTCGGAGTTCCTCGGCAGCTTCTATCCTTCGCCCGACGACTACCACTCGCTCTACGAGGTGGACGGCTACGCCTGGTATCCCGGGGGCCGCAACCTCTACGACCGCGAGCAGATTACGACGCAGAAGGCTAAGCAGGTGGTGTTGAGGAACGAGGGTCATGCTGCCACCGGCACCCTGTCGGTACGCCTCTCGGGAGGCACGACCAGTGGCGGACAGATCCTGCTCAACGACTCGCTGCTCGGCACCTTCTCGTTCACCGTCAACGATGAATACACCAAGGGTGTTGAGTCGACAGGCATCTACAGCATCAAGGGTCTCAAGGATGAGAACACCGTCAGCATCGTCTGCACGCGCGGCGGCCCGCTGCGCCTCGACTATGTGTCGATGGCCTGGGACACGCCCCGGCCAGCCCCCGACCTGCAGGGCGGCACGTTCCCCGCACCCGAATTCGTTTACAACATCACGAACCAAAACCTTCATGGCGACCCGCAGGCCGACATGGTCATCATCATTCCCACCTCGCAGAAGCTGCGCGCAGAAGCTGAACGGCTGAAGGCCTTCCATGAGCAACACGACTCGCTGCGCGTAAATATCGTGCCCGCCGACGAGCTCTACAACGAGTTCTCCAGCGGCACGCCCGACGCCAATGCCTACCGCCGCTATATGAAGATGCTCTACGACCGTGCCGGGAGCGATTCCGACCTGCCGCGCTATCTGTTGCTCTTCGGCGACTGCATGTGGGACAACCGGCTGCTCACCGCCGAGTGTGCGAAGCTCGACGCCGACGACCTGCTGCTGTGCTTCGAAAGTGAAAACTCACTGCACAAGGTGAACTGTTATATCGACGACGGCTTCTTCGGACTCCTCGACGAGGGCGAAGGCGGCAACCCGCAGTCGGCAGACAAACTCGACATCGCCATCGGACGCTTCCCCGTGAACAGCGTGGAGGAGGCGAAGATCATGGTCGACAAGACCATCGCCTATGCAGAAAACGAGAATGCCGGTGCATGGCAGAACACGCTGGTCTTCATGGGCGACGACGGCGACGACAACCGGCACATGCGCGACCTGAACGAGGCGGCAGAAGAAATCATGACCCTCCATCCCGGCTATACAGTGAAGAAGATTATCTGGGATGCCTACGACCGCGAGTCCTCATCGACGGGCTATCGCTATCCCGAGGTCACCCGACTCATCAAACAGGCGCAGCAGCAGGGGGCGCTCATCATGGACTATGCCGGCCACGGCTCCGAGGTGCAGGTATCCCACGAGTCGGTGCTGCGCATCAATGACTTTGCTGCGTTCTCCAACCGTAACCTGCCGCTATGGATTACCGCGTCGTGCGACCTGATGCCCTTCGACGGCATCAGCGAGACCATCGGTGAGACCGCCGTCCTTAATCCACGGGGAGGTGCCGTGGCCTTCTTCGGCACTACCCGTACCGTCTATGCCACGCAGAACAAAGTCATCAACATGGCATTCCTGCGGCATGTGCTCAGCAAAGTGGACGACAAGCCCATCACCATCGGTGAGGCGCAGCGGCGCGCGAAGAACGAACTCATCGAGAAAGGCACGGACCTGAGTACCAACAAGCTGCAATACTCCCTGCTGGGCGACCCGGCCCTGGCCCTGCATCAGCCGCAGATGGAAGTCATTGTCGACTCTATCAACGGGCAGGCGGTGGCTGACATCGCCGACAACCTGCCGCAGATGAAAGCAGGCAGTATTGCCAACGTCGCAGGACATATCGACGGAGCTGAAGACTTCAACGGCGTCGTGGCGCTGGCGGTACGCGACAGCCGCGAACTCATCACCTGCAAACTCAACAACACCCATGAGGCCGACGTGCCCTTCACCTACTACGACCGCACCAACACCCTCTTCCAAGGCACCGACAGCGTGCGTGGCGGTAAGTTCCGCTTCAACTTCGCCATACCGAAAGACCTCAACTACAGCGGCGGCACAGGACTCATCAACCTCCATGCCTATAACAGCAGCCACACCCTCGACGCCCACGGCTACAGCGAAGACTTCCGCGTGGGCGGCAGCGACCTGCAGTCGGGCGACCCCACCGGCCCCAGCATCTACTGCTACCTGAACGCACCGTCGTTCAACAACGGCGACCACGTCAACAGCACGCCTTACTTCGTGGCACAGCTCTCTGACAGCGACGGCATCAACGCCTCGGGCAGCGGCATCGGCCACGACCTGGAACTCGTCATCGACGGAGAGATGTCGCGGACGTATGTCCTCAACGACAACTTCCAGTTCGACTTCGGCTCCTATACCAGTGGTACCACCTATTACAGCATACCCGAGCTGACGGAGGGCGAGCATACGCTGCTCTTCCGTGCCTGGGACATCATGAACAATTCGTCGGTGGCAACGCTGAACTTCCGTGTGGCGAAGAACCTCGAACCTGTTATCTATGACATCAGCTGCACCAACAACCCTGCCCGCACGCAGACGACATTCATCGTCAGTCACGACCGCACAGGCAGTGCCGTCGACATCGAGATTGAAGTCTTCGACATGAGCGGCCGACAGCTGTGGAGCCACCTCGACGACGGCATCACCACCAGCGGGGCTTACACCTACGACTGGAACCTCTGTGTAGACGGAGGTCAACAGCTGCAGACAGGCATCTACCTCTATCGGATGCGCCTCACCAGCGAAGGCACTACCCACACGTCGAAGGCCAGAAAGCTGATAGTAATTAGTAATTAGTAATGAGGAATGAGAAATGAGTAATAACTCGTTAACTTGTCAACTAAAAAAGATTATGTTGAAGTTTTTAAATAGAAAAAGTAACCAGCCCTCCCTCTCTTGGGGTTTTCGCCCCTCGCCAAACATGGGGTTCAGAGGGGAGTTAACAGGGGGTGGGCTCCTCCTCCTCCTTCTTCTCCTGCCGCTCTCCCTTCAGGCTCAGGACACGAAGCGAAAGATGTTTAACCCCGTCCACACCGCCCTCGTCTCGCAGACCATTGCCCCCGACGCCCGTGCCGGCGGTATGGGTGACGTGGGTGCTGCCACCGACCCTGACGTCGTGTCGCAGTATTGGAACCCTGCCAAGTATCCCTTCACCATCTCACGGGCCGGAGTAGCACTGAACTACACACCGTGGCTGCGCCAGTTGGTCAACGATATGGACCTCGCCTATCTGTCGGGTTACTATCGTATCGGCGACTACTCCGCTATCTCCGGTGCACTCAACTATTTCTCGCTCGGTGAGGTGTATACAAGCCTCGATGCCGACGCCTACACCATCCACCCCTATGAGATGTCGCTCGACGTCGCCTACTCCATCATGCTCAGCGAGAACTTCTCGATGGCTGCAGGCCTGCGCTACCTCTTCTCTGACATGTCGTATTCGACCGACGAAGAGAAACCCACGGCAGGAGCCTTCGCTGCCGACCTGTCACTCTACTATCAGAACTTCCTGAACCTCGGCGACCGCGAATGTCAGGTGGGACTCGGTATGAACGTGTCGAACATCGGTTCAAAGATAAACTTCAGCGGCAGCGACGACAGTGAGTTCATCCCGACAAACCTCCGTCTGGGTGCCTCGCTGATGATACCCGTCGACGAATACAACCGCTTCACCATTGCCGCCGATGCCAACAAGCTGCTCGTGCCCACCTATCCCTCGGAAGACCAGTATAAGGCCGACCCCGAGAAGGACACCTATCTCGACTACGAGGACTATGTGCGCAAGAAATACTACGACCAGTCGAGCATCGGAGGCATGTTCAAGAGCTTCCACGACGCCCCCAACGGCTTCAGCGAGGAATTGGAGGAGATACAGTGGAGCGTCGGTGCCGAGTATGTCTACCACGACCAGTTCAGCATCCGTGCCGGTTATCACCATGAGTCGGAGAGCAAGGGTAACCGTAAGTATTTCACCGTCGGAGCCGGCTTCAAGATGAGCGTCTTCTCGCTTGATGCAGGCTATGTCATCTCAACGGCACAGTCAAACCCCCTCGACCAGACCATGCGCTTCACCCTCTCGTTCGATATGGACGGTATCAAGGATTTGTTTAAATAAAAAGACGGATATGAACTTTCGCATTGGTTTCGGCTATGATGTCCATCAGTTGGTAGAGGGTCGCGACCTCATACTCGGTGGAATAAAGATTGAACATACACAGGGACTACTCGGGCACAGCGATGCCGACGTCCTCATCCATGCCATCTGCGACGCACTCTTGGGAGCCGCCAACATGCGCGACATCGGCTATCACTTCCCCGACAACTCCGAAAAGACCCTCGGCATGGACAGTAAGATCATCCTGCGTGACACCGTCAGACTGATTGCCACCAAGGGCTACCGAGTGGGAAACATCGATGCTACGGTATGCGCCCAGCACCCGAAACTCAACCCTCACATTCCTGCCATGCAACAGTGTCTGGCCGACGTCATCGGCATCGACCCCGATGCCATCTCCATCAAGGCCACAACCACTGAACACCTCGGCTTCGTCGGCCGTGAAGAAGGACTCGCTGCATATGCCGTCGGCCTGATAGAAATGATTTGTTAGTAGACAAGTAAACAAGTAGACAACCAAAAAAACATAATGAAGAACAAAATCCTACTCGGAGCACTGCTCCTGATGGCAGCAACAGCCGTTCAAGCCATCGACATCAAATCGAAAATCAGCATCAAGCAACCTGGAAACGCCGCGGTGAGCTACGACCTCGACAAGGTTGCCCAAAGCCAGTTGCCCATCACCGTCACCGCCAACGAGCGGCAGGACGGAGATGATGTCGTCTACACCGTCACCATCCTGGCAAAGAAGCGCGTCTACTTCAGCTATCAGGCCAGCCTCAACACAGGCTTCCCATCGGTCGATTGCGAGTATTACCTGCCAGGATTCTGGTATCATCGCAACCTCCGCTCACCACGCGAGGCACCGTCGTTCCATACCTCCAAAGCCTGGAACTTCCGCGAAGACCGCCTCTCGACACCGCTCACCAGTACCTACAACCAGCAGACGGGACAGTATGTCAGCGTGCTGCGCCAACAGGAAGACGGATGCGATGCCCTCACCACCCACCAGGAAGGAGAAGTCATCCTTTCGGGAAAGACATCCCTCGGCTTCCTCGGTATCGACGGCGAAGGACCCTCAGCACGACTCACCTTCGGCTATCCCTATATGGAGACACCGCGCCGTTACATCCGCAAACTCACGCTGGCTCCCGCCATACAGGCCTTTGCCAAACTCGAACCCGGAGAAGTGAAGACCCTCACCTGGCGCATCCGGGCCAGAAAGGCCGACAGCTACGGACAGTTCGTCAGCAAGACATGGGAATACAGCTTCGACCAGATGAGCCCCAAACCCATCAAGGCCCTCTATACAGCCGAACAGATGAAGACACAGCTCAGCAAGTATTTCCGCGCCTCCTACATCGACAAGTACCCCTTGAAGTTCAACTCAGGCCACGGCCTGCGCATCGACACCTGCGAACCCGTCGGCATCATGCAGCTCGGCTTCTGCGGAAGACCCCTCCTCAATGGTTTCAACACCCTTGAATACGGTGAGCAGCACCATGAGCAGGATCTCATCGACCAGGCCAACGCCATCTTCGACAGCTTCCTTCAGAACGGCTTCACCAAGGCTGGCTACTTCTTCGATGAAATCTTCTTCCACGACGGCATCCCGGCCGACGACAAAGTCGTCCACAGCATCCGCCAGCAGTCGGAAGGCATCTACGCCGTGCTCCTCTACCTCAAGTACGAAAAGGAACAAGGCCGCAAGCACAAAGAATGGGAACAGCGCATCCGCACCCTCCTCGACAACTTCCTGACGTTGCAGAAAGCCGACGGCCACTATGCCCGTAAGTTCAACGACAGCGGTGCCGACATCGATGCCAGCGGAGGCTCAACGCCTTCCGCCACCTCCGCCCTCGTCATGGGTTACAAATACTTTGGCGACAAACGCTATCTGGCAGCAGCCAAACGCACCGTCGACTACCTCGAGCAGAACATCATCTCGAAGAGCGACTACTTCTCGTCAACCCTCGATGCCAACTGCGAAGACAAGGAGGCTGCCATCGCCGCCGTCACCGCCACCTATTATCTGGCAATGGTCACCAAGGCCAAGGAACGCCAGCACTATATCGACCTCTGTCGTCAGGCCGCCTACTTCGCCCTCTCATGGTACTACCTCTGGGACGTGCCCTTCGCACAGGGGCAGATGCTCGGCGACCTCGGCTTCCGTAGCCGCGGATGGAGTAACGTCTCGGTAGAGAACAACCACGTCGACGTCTTCGTCTTCGAACTCGCACACATCGTCAAGTGGCTCGGCGAAACACTGCAGGAGTCCCGCTTCATGCAGATGAACGACCTCATCTATTCGTCGCTCAACCAACTCATGCCCACGCCCGAACGACTCTGCGGCATCGGCCACGAAGGCTTCAACCCCGAAGTCGTCCAGCATACCGCATGGGACTACGGAAAGAACGGAAAAGGCTACTACAACGACATCTTCGCACCGGGGTGGACAGCAGCCTCGCTGTGGGAACTCTATTCGCCCCAACGTACCGTCAACTTCCTGAAGTAGGAGGCTATAGAAGAAAGCAAGGCCACCCCCCAACCTTCTCCCTTTGGGTTGGGGGGCTCAGTCTACTCGTTGTGCCGTTGAGACCAGCCTTTGGTCACAATGAGACAACTCCTAACGCTTCTTTGATTTTGTTGACCCTATTCCATACCGTTTGCTTCGGGACATCTACCAATCTACCAAGATGTATGTGTTACGAAAAAAGACAGGTTCTACAGCGAACCTGTCTTTTATAATGTTTTTTTGGGGGAATAGTCTTTATTGCTGTTTCTGGTAGGCGGCGTAGATGCTGTCGGCGATTTGCTTCATCTCTTCGGCCGGGAACTGCTGCTTGGGTCGATGGAAGTTGACATCGTCTTCGGTGTTCATGGGGATGAGGTGTATGTGTGCGTGTGGCACTTCGAGTCCGAGTACTACTTGTGCTACTTTTCTGCACTTGAAGACTTCCCGTATGGCGAGTGCGACGTGTTTGGCGAATACTTGCATGGCGGCGAGTTCTTCGTCTGTGAGGTCGAAGATGTAGTCTATTTCACGTCTTGGTATGACGAGTGTGTGTCCTTTTGATACGGGACTGATGTCGAGGAATGCGTAGAACTGTTCGTTCTCGGCGCATTTGTAGGAGGGTATTTCTCCTGCTGCTATTTTGCTGAAGATGCTCATAGTTTTTTTATTGTTTATCCGATGGTGATATTGTCGATGCGCAGTTTCATGGTTCCTGCGGGTATTTTTATTTCAGCTACGTCGCCCACTCGCTTGTTGAGCAGGCCCTGTGCGATGGGTGTCTTGATGGAGAGTTTTCCTTCGCGGAAGTTGGCTTCTTCTTCGCTGACGATGGTATATGCCATTTTTGCTCCCGTTGCGAGGTTTGTCATTTCTACTTTCGACAGTATCTGTACGGCGTCGGAAGAGAGTCGCTTGGTATCGACGATTTTTGCTTCGGCGATGGTGAGTTTAAGTTGGTTTATTTTGTTTTCGAGGTGTGCCTGTGCTTCTTTTGCGGCATCATACTCTGAGTTTTCGCTGAGGTCACCCTTGTCGCGTGCCTCGGCGATGGCGGCAGAGGCCTTCGGGCGCTCTATGCCTTCGAGTCTTCTGAGTTCGGCGATGAGTTTCTCATAGCCTTCTTGTGACATGTAAGCCATATTCGTTCTTTTTTTTATTAGTTGCTCCCCGTTAGGGGTCTATGGTTTGTTGTTTTTTTCTGCACAGTAAAAAATAAAGAATTCCGACTTGTTCTTGACGTCGAAATTCCGCACAATCTTTTGCTGTGTCAGTAGTTACTTCTTCTGTATGGATTTTTTTGTTTCTGCGTGCAAAGTTAAGAAATGTTTCTGAAATGACCAAACTTTTCGTGTTTTTTTTGTAATTTTGCAGAGGTTATGGACAGACAAGGTTTTTTCAGTCGTACGGAGGAGCTTTGGAATGCGTGGTCGCATGGTGCGGGCATCCTTCTTGGCATTGCCGTAGGCATTGCTTTTCTGATTTGGTGTGGCCGTAACGGAAACGGCTGGGCTACGGCAGGTGTGGTGCTTTATCTGTTTGGTATGCTGATGTCTTATGTGGCGTCGACGGTCTATCATGCTGCACCGTCGGGCAGCCGTTGGAAGCATCGGCTGCGCAAGTGGGACCATGCCGCCATCTACTGGCATATAGCAGGTTCTTATTCTCCCATCACGTTGGTGGCGCTTCGTCAGGCTGGCGGCTGGGGTTGGGCGCTGTTTGCCTTTGTGTGGGTGGCAGCGGTGGCGGGTACGATAGCGAGTTTCGTCCGTCTTAAAGACCACAGCCATCTGGAGACGGTGTGTTTCTGTCTGATGGGGCTGAGTGTGTTGGTGGCTTTTAAGCCGCTGGTCGACAATGTGAGTGTCGGCGCTGTCAGCTGGATTATTGCCGAGGGCGTGTGTTACCTGACGGGTGCTGTCTTCTATAGTCTGAAGAGTCGTCCGTTCATGCATACGGTGTTCCACTTCTTTGTCTTGGCGGGCAGTGTCTGCCATATCATTGCGGTGTGGGACATGCTGTTGAATTTGTGAGGAATGAGAAATGAGGAATGTGGAATTTCGCTTAGGTGAGACTTGGGGATGTCTGTTGTTGATCTTCCTTCTCCTTCTCTCAGGCTGCCACAAGGATGTGGCAACGTCAGGAGAGACCGAGGTGTTCAGTGATATTGTCCGCCTGCCGACGACTCCCGTGAAGCAGCAGGGCCACAGTGAGTCGTGCTGGATCTATGCCATGCTGGCAACGGTGGAGACCGACCGTCTGGTGATGGGCGACTCGGTGAACCTTTCTGCCGACTACCTTTGCCGGCAGTATCTGTCGGAGCAGGCATTGCATTATTATCTCTCGCGTGGCCGAAAGCCTATTTCCATGCGTGGTATGATGCCGATGACACTACGGCTGCTGGAGCAGTATGGGGCCGAACCCTTTGATACTTATCATGGGCCGTCGTCGCTGAACTATCATGTGCTTTGTCGGAAGGTGGAGCAGGCTGCCCGCACGAGTAAGTCGTTCGCACAGTTAGCACGGCATACCGATGCCCTCTTCGACAGCGAGCTGGGTTTCCTGCCGCGGTTTGTCTTCATGGCGGGCGTTGAATATACGCCGCAGCAGTTCGGGCGCAGCGTCTGTCGTCCGGAGGCGTATGTGGCGCTGACGAGTTTCACGCATCACGGTTTTCAGGAGGATGTCGTTTTGGAATTTCCTGACAACCGCGAGCAGTGCCGCTTCCGTAATGTTCCTATTGACGAACTGATGGCGGCGGTCGACAGCACCTTGCTTTCGGGTCATGCCGTGTGCTGGGAAGGTGACATCTCGAACAAAGCCTTCGATTTCAAAAGAGGTGTGGCGCGGCTGACCCTTGACAGCGTCGACGATGTGCAGCAGCTGCGGCAGCAGTCGTTCGAGCGTCTCAGCACTACCGACGACCACTGCCTGACCCTTGTGGGCATCGCCGAAGACAGCAATGGCGAGCGGTTCTATCTGGCAAAGAATTCGTGGGGTACGGAGAATGCCTACGGTGGTTTTGTCTATCTCTCAGCCGACTATGTGCGACTCTATACGATTGCTGTGGTGGGGCAGATGAGGAACCGAAGGTCGGCGGCCGAAGGGAAAGTCAATGAGAAATGAGGAATGAGAATTGAGAAATCTTACTTAATTGAGACTTGTAGAGGACTGTGGTTGTTATTCTTCTTGGTTCTCTCTTCTTTGCCTTTACAGGCACAGGACGAGCGGCCGCAACCCCAGCCCGACGGTGTGGAAGACATCTTGCGCTTCGTGCCGATGGCTTCAGTCTATGTGCTGAAGGGTTGCGGCGTCGAGTCGGCGAGTTCTTGGCGACGCCTGTTGGTGAATAATGCTGCCTCGCTGGTCGTGGGGGCTGCCGTGACTTATAGCGTGAAGTTCTCGGTGTCATCGGAACGCCCCGACCATAGCGACGACCACGGCTTCCCTTCGGGGCATTCGATGGTGGCCTTTGCCGGTGCCCATCTGCTTGCCAAGGAGTATGGTCATCATTCGCCTTGGATCAGTGTGGCTGGCTATGCCACGGCGACGGCCGTGTCGATAGAACGCATCCGCCACGACCATCACAACTGGTGGCAGTGTGCGGCAGGTGCTGCCATCGGCATCGGCGCCACGGAGGTGGGCTATTGGATAGGGGACAAACTCACGGGTGAACGCTCGCGGCTGTCAGTAGTCCCGACACCCAACGGCATTGATGTGGCCTATACTTTTTAGTTGACGAGTTGACAAGTAGGCGAGTAGGCAAGGTAATGGCTTTATACTTAGAATGAGCAATGAGAAAAGCACTTTTCGCTTCTTTTAGCTACCGCGACTGGTGGCATCGTCTGGAGCCCCGTTGGGGACGTGGCGAGGCGCAAGCCATCGTGCGCCTGCTGGCCGAGCGCCTGTTGGGCTTGTCGTTGGCCGATTTGTTGGCCGACGGACTGCAACGTCTTCCTGCCGACCGGCAGCAGCTTTTTACCGAAAGAATCCTTCGGGTGGAAGCGGGAGAACCCGTTCAGTATGTCCTTGGCGAGGCTTCTTTCTGTGGGCAGTGGCTGAAGGTGTCGCCGTCGGTTCTCATTCCACGTCCCGAGACCGAGGAGCTCTGTCGGTGGGTCGTCAGCCTGTGCGGCGACCGGCATGACGGAGCCTGCCGGCTGTTGGACGTGGGTACCGGCTCAGGCTGTATTGCCTGCACCTTGGCAGCCCGGATGCCTGGTGCCACGGTCGAAGCCTGGGACATCTCGGAAGATGCGCTGGAGGTGGCGCGCGAGAATGCCAAATGTACACATGTCCATGTGTCTTTCCAACGGCGCGATGCCCTTCATCTTCTGCCACCTCACGATGAGTCTTGGGACGTCATCGTTTCCAATCCCCCTTATATATGTAATAATGAACGCGCGAAGATGGAACCTCATGTCCTCGACTATGAGCCTTCGCAAGCCCTCTTCGTGCCCGATGACCAGCCGCTGTGTTTCTACGAGGCTATCGGCCGTTATGCGCGGCAGACGCTGACGGCGGGCGGTCGTCTGTTCTTTGAAATCAATCCCCTTTATGCAGCTGAACTGTGCCGATGGCTCGAAGCGGTCGGCTTCGACGATGTCGTCGTGGCCGATGACCTGTTCGGAAGGCAGCGGTTCGTCTGCGCCCTGCAACCCCGATGATGAAAGAGATAACAGAACAGGAGGCCTACCTTCGGCTTACGACACGTTGTGCGCAGGCTGAACATTGCGAACAAGAGATGACCTTGGCCATGAGTCGCTGGGGTCTTTCAGAAGAGAGTCAGGCCCGCGTCATGGCGCGACTGACAGCCGAACGATATGTCGACAACCGTCGTTTTGCCGAGGCTTTCGTCCGCGACAAGGTGCGCTACAACAAGTGGGGTAGGCGGAAGATAGAGCAAGCCCTCTGGCAGAAGCGCATCGACAGCGATACCATTCGCGAAGTCCTCGGCCAGGTGGAGACGGCAGAATATGTCGACATCCTTCAGCCACTGTTGCGGCAGAAACGGCGGTCGACACGTGCCTCCAATGAAGCCGAACTCACCCAGAAACTCATCCGCTTTGCCCTGGGACGAGGGTTTACGATGGATGTCATCCGTCAGTGTCTCAAGGTAGGCGACACAGATATTGATTGACGCCATGTATCGCCCATCCCTTTTCCAGGATATCCTCGACCTGCTGATGCCGCGTCCCTGTGCCAACTGCGGCCGTAGGCTGACGGCAGGAGAGCAGACGCTCTGTGTCGGATGTCTGCTTCAGTTGCCGCGAGTGCAGTTGGAGCCGACCTTCGAAGACAACAGTCTGGCGCGGCTGTTCTGGGGATGTTTCCCCGTGGGAAGGGCAACGGCTTTCATCTATCATCAGCCACAGGCGTCTTCCAGTCGGTTCATCTATCGGATGAAGTATGAAGACCAGCCCATCATCGCCCGCCAGATGGGAGCCCTGATGGCAAAGGACCTGATTACGAAAGGTTTCTTCGAAGGCATTGATGTCCTCATTCCCGTACCCTTGTCGAGAAAGCGCCAACGGCAACGCGGCTATAACCAAAGCCTCGAGATTGCCCGGGGTGTGGCCGAGGTCACCGCTCTTCCCGTCTGTCATCATATCGTAGGGCGCATCCACTTCAAAGGTTCCCAGACCCACCTGTCGGCCATCGACCGTCGCGAAAACGTCGAGGGAGCCTTTCGATTGACCCCTTCCCACTGGTGGCAGCGAAAGGAAACCATCGAGGGTCGGCATGTGTTGCTCATTGATGACGTGGTGACGACGGGTGCCACGCTGATGGCCTGTGCGCAAGAGCTGATGAAGGCAAAGCCCCGGCAAATCAGCATCCTTGCGTTGGCTTATACACGTTCGCAGTGACCCGTATCGTACTTTTTTTTCTTTAAAGCCATACGTTTCTCAAAAAAAACATGTAATTTTGCAGACTATAAGCAACGAACCGCGATCATGAACGACGACTTCGATATCAGACAAGAGAGCATTCGCAAGAACGAACGCGACTTTGAGAACGCCCTGCGTCCCCTTCGTTTCAGTGACTTCACCGGACAACGGAAGGTGGTGGAAAACCTGCAGGTGTTTGTCGAAGCTGCCAAGTATCGCGGCGAACCTCTCGACCACACCCTCCTTCACGGGCCTCCAGGACTGGGAAAGACGACGCTTTCGAACATCATCGCCAATGAACTTGGCGTAGGCTTTAAGCTGACCAGCGGCCCCGTCCTCGACAAACCTGGCGACCTTGCCGGACTGTTGACTTCGCTCGAGCCCAACGATGTGCTTTTCATTGATGAAATCCACCGCCTGTCGCCTGTCGTCGAAGAGTATTTATATTCGGCGATGGAAGACTATCGGATAGACATCATGATTGACAAAGGACCTTCGGCCCGAAGCATTCAGATAGACCTCAATCCCTTTACGATGATTGGCGCCACCACCCGAAGCGGACTCCTTACGGCTCCGCTGCGTGCCCGTTTCGGCATCAACCTTCACTTGGAGTATTACGAGCCGGAGACCCTTCAGCAGATTATCCGTCGGTCGGCATCTATCCTGCAGGTGCCCATCGACGACGAGGCTGCTTACGAAATCGCGCGCCGGTCGCGTGGTACGCCCCGTGTGGCCAATGCCCTGTTGCGTCGTGTCCGCGACTTTGCCCAAGTGAAAGGCAACGGGCGCATTACGTCGGACATTGCCGTCGTGGCCCTTCATGCGCTGAACATCGACCAATATGGCCTCGACGAGATAGACAACAAGATTCTGCTGACCATCATTGACAAGTTCCGCGGCGGACCTGTCGGCGTGTCGACCATTGCCACCGCCATCGGCGAAGACACCGGTACGGTGGAAGAAGTCTATGAGCCCTTCCTCATTATGGAAGGTTTCATCAAGCGCACGCCGCGAGGCCGTATGGCCACGAAGCTGGCTTACGACCATCTGGGCCGCAATCCCTATAGCGGAAACATCATGGAACAGGAATTGTTCAGTTGACGCTCAGGCTGATACCCGCCAGCGAGAACAACAACCAGGGAGTATCGGCATTGCTGAACGGTGCGTCAGCCTTCTCGCGGAGGACCTGTAGACAGTCGGGGTGTTTTTCTTCGAAGGTCTCACTGGTCCATACGAACATCGGAATGCGGAATACTCTTTCGACGGTTTCTTCATCTGACGGACCGCCGAAAGACCGTCCGAAATAGAGGTTCGGACCGGCATAGATTTGTTCGCCGTGATCGGAGATGAAAACCATCACGGCATTTATTCCCTTCATTTTTTCTATGATAGCCGACAATACAAAGTCATTGTAGAGCGTAGCATTGTCATACGCTGCCACCTGCTGCCGTTGCTGGCGGGTGAGTTCGTTGCGCCGGATGCTGTCGGCGGTAAAATGGCTGAAACTGTCGGGATAGCGCAGACTGGCATCAAAGTGCTGTCCCATGAGGTGGATGATATTCAATGACTTCGACTGCAGGAAGAGTCGGTCGGCATAGTGTTCGACAAGGTCACCGTCGAAGGCAAAGGTCTTTTCGTTGCGGAAGTCGAAGCATTGGTCGTTGATGGCCGTCGGCGACAGGAAGTAGGAACAGCTGTAGTCGAAGGAACCGCCCGATGAGCGAGTGTATTGATTGTCGAGATAGGCGACGTGATAGCCAGCCTTTCTGAAGACTGCCGGCATGAGGATGTATTCGGTAGAGTCGCCCGTCACCTCTTCTCCTTGAAGCGTGAAGATATAGCGCATGGCCTCATAGGTGGCTGGTGTCGGCGTGGTGGCGTGAGTGAAGAGAGTGAGCCGTCCTTTCTCTTGTTCCTTTTCCATTCGCGGCGATGTCTTCAGAGGGTAGCCATAGAGTGAAGAGTGCAACCGGTCGAACGACTCTCCGATGACGAGGACAATGACGGGAGCCTCGGTCGAGTCGGGTGTCTCCGTGACATTGATATGGTCAATCATTGTTGCCATCAGCTCCGTTTCTCCGTGTTTCTCCTGAATGAACCTCAGGTCGTTGAAGAGTTCGTTGAGGCTGTTTTGTCCCATCGGCAATCCGAGGCACCCCGTAAACAACGGGAGCAGACAGGCAGGAATGGCCATGAGGAGGGCCGCGAGAAGCGTTCGCCCTCGGTCGGCGGTGGCGGGCTTTATGAGGAAGGTGAGGCCTACGGCTGCGAGAATGGCTGTGAGGACATACAGAAGGGTAGGGAAGTGCAGGATGTATGTCGTCAGAAACTCCTTAGCTTCGCGGGATGTCGTCTGTAGGACAAGGCCGAGAATGGCAGGATTGAAACGCGAGCCGAAACGCAGGAAGGTAAACGTTTCTATCCCGAAGAGCAAGGCCAGCAGCAGCAAGACGGTGCGTTGAAGCCCGATGCTCTTTCTGGTCAGGAGGGCCATGATGACGGCATATCCCGCCGACTGCACACAGGCCGTGGCAAGGAGCAGCTTGGCGAAATGGCGCGGCTCGTAGCTGGCAGGTATTGCCATCAGCAGGGTGGCGACGACGACAAAAGGCCAGAGGGTCGACCGCAGGGGCAAGGGGTTCTTCTTTTCTTTCATTTAAGCCAGTAACATGATGAGCACTTGTGCAATGATGACGCGCAGGAACATGCCTAACGGGTAGACCGAGGCATAGGCGACGGCCGGTGTCCGCTCGTTGATGGTGTCACTGGCATAGTTCATCGCCATCGGGTTGGCCATAGCCCCACTGAGCATTCCGCAGACGGTGCCGTAGTCCATGCGACGGGTCATTACGGCGACGGTTCCCACTATCAGCACGGGTACGATGGTCAGGGCAAAGCCGGTGCCCAGCCATAGCAGTCCTTCGGGACGCATGACGGTGGCGAAGAAGTCTGCTCCGGCATCGAGGCCGAGGGCGGCCAGAAAGAGTGCCAGTCCCAATCGGCGTAGCATGAGCGATGCCGAGCGGGTGGTGTAGGAGATGAAATGCATTCGCGGTCCGAGGGCCCCCACGATGAGTCCAACGATGATGGGTCCTCCGGCAATGCCCAGTCGGATGGGTTCGTGCATACCGGGCAGGCTGATGGGCAGCGTGCCGAGCAGCAGTCCGAAAATCATTCCGAGGAAGATGCTGCCGAGGTTCGGCTCGTTGAGCAGCCGGACAGAGTTGCCGAAGAAGTGTTCTATCTGGTCGAGGTGTGCCGGCTCGCCCACTACCACGACTTGGTCGCCATACTCTAAGCGCAGGTCGTCGGTGGCGAGCAGTGTGATGTCGCCTCGGTGGATGCGGCTGACATTCACGCCATAGGTGTTGCGGAGTTGCAGCTGCCCCAGGCGTTTGCCGTTGAGGACGGTGCGTGAGACGACGACGATGCGGCTTCCTACCTTCGAGTCGATGTGGTTCCAGTCGATTTCGCTGCGGTTCCAGTCGGTCTTCACGCGTTGCCCGAAAAAGAATTCAAGTGTTTCCACTTCGTCGCGGTTGGTGACGATGAGCACGTTGTCGTTGATATTCAGATGCGTGGCGGCGGTAGGAACGATGACCTGTTTGTCGCGCCAGATTCTCGAAATAATGAACTTCACTCGTGAGATGTGCGAGAGTTCTGCCACGGTCTTTCCGTCGAGGGCGGGATTGACGACGACGAACTGTGCCACATAGGTGTGGTCGTCATCGTTGTCACCGCTGACAGAAAGGTCGGAGGACCTGACGAAAAGCGTCCGCAGCAGCATGATGGCCAAAATGACACCCAAGACACCGAGAGGGTAGGTGACGGCAGTTGCCAAAGCAGGACTGCCCGAAGGTAGTCCGAGGTTGCTCAGCGTCTGTTGGGCCGCACCGAGGGCGGGAGTGTTGGTGGTGGCCCCACAGAGCAGACCTACCATGTCGGGCAGTGCTATGCCGAGGGGCTGATAGAGAAGCAATGCCATTGCCGTTCCCAACAGGATGACTGCCAGCCCCCAGGCGTTCAACTCAAGGCCCTCGTGTTTCAGGGAATTGAAAAACGTCGGTCCGACACTCAGTCCGAGTGTGTAGACGAAGAGCACGAGTCCGAAGGTCTCGGTATAGGCCAGAGTGGTGGCATCGATGCAGAGTCCTAAATGTCCGGCAATGATGCCGGCAAAGAAGACAAAGGCCACACCGAGTGAGATGCCGCCAATCTTCATCTTACCCAGTGACATTCCTGCTGCCACGATGAGCGAGATGACAAGGGCCGCCTGTATGGCCGAGTGTTCGAACAATATGGTGTTTAGCCAGGACAAAATATTAAAAGTCTTATGTTTCGGAAGTAAATAACGCCGACCTTCGGTTCCTCATTTCTCATTTCTCATCTTAACTTCACTCAGGAACTGTTCGACGAGGATGCCTTGGCAGCGGTCGTCGAGGTCACGGTTCAGATAGATGAGGCGGTAGACGGTGTCCATAGCCCTACGGGTGCTCACCTCGAGTGTCTCCCCCGAGAGGAGGTGGACGATGAGGATAGCCGAGAAGAGGTCGCCGGTGCCGTGGAAGATACCGGGTATCTCGTCGTAGCGGTGCAGGAAGAAGGTGTCGGCCTGGTGGTCGTAGCCAGCCACACTGCTCTTGCCGTCGATGGGACAGCTCGTGATGAGAGCCGACTGGCAGCCGATGGCCCGCAGCTCGTTGAGCATCGACTGCGCCTCGCTCCATGTCAGTCCATCCTGTTTGAAGTCGTGGCCAGTGAGCAGGGCTGCCTCAGTGTAGTTGGGAAATATAAGGTCGGCGACGCTGACCATGGCACGCATGGCGTTCACTTGCTGCTGTGTCATGCCGTTGTAGAGCCGTCCGCCGTCGCCAAGGATAGGATCTACGAACACCCGCGTACCCCTTGCCGACTCTTCACGGCAGTAGGAGGCAACGAGCTGGGCTTGTTCTTCACTGAGCATACACCCCGTGCAGATGGCATCGGCCGAGAACCCCAGCGACTTCCATACGGGCAGCGTCTGACGGATATAGTCCGTGGTGTCGAGCACACTGAACTGTCCATAGTCGAATGTGTTTGAGATGATGGCCGTCGGCAGACTGAAAGTGGGGAAGCCCATATATGAGAAAATGGGCACCATCGCACCCATGCCCACCTTCGAGTGACCCACCATGTCGTTGATGAGCAATATTTGCGGTTTGTCCGTTTTTTTTCCCATTTTTTGCGGTTTGTCCGTATTCATAGCCTTGTGATGTTCTTAATTCGACTGCAAAGATAGCTTATTTTTCTTAAGTTGCCGCCACCGGTGACAATTATTTTTTTCTTTTGTCGATTGTTTTTGTCTAAATCAATCCCACAAAAGGGAAAAAGTTGTATAAAAATGATATAAAAATGGTTACAAAAATGATGAAAAAGGCTGACTGTCAACAAATTGGGAACATAAAACTTGTTGTCAGAAGAAAAAAAATAGTAAATTTGCACAATGAACAAAAAATAATTATGAAATAGCCGTTTATTTTTGATATTATATGGTAGAAATTGGACAATTAATTAGACTAAAACTGAAGGAACGCAAGAAAACTGTCGTATGGTTTGCGCATGAGTTGTCATGCAGCAGAACAAATGTTTACAAGATTTTCGAGAAAAGCAGTATCGATACTTCCGATCTGTTTCGGATTTCCATTATTTTAGATTACGACTTTTTCACCTTGTTCAGCGATCAGCTGAAAAACAAGACAAAACGCTAAAAAACGAACAGACTGACAATGTTAGTCAGTCTGTATGATGAGAAGGAAAGACCTCTTTACTTTAGCAACAAGACGAGATTTCTTCCACAGCAGTGTGCGAAAGGAGTCTCGTCTTCTTTTTATTCCGTAGTCAGCAAAGCACCTTACCAATGACTCGGGCTTGGCGGTGAGGCCGATTGACCGGTCGCTTTGATGGTTTCCGAAAGCCTTGTCACTGCTTGAAACGACCCTTATCAATGCTTGTTAAGCCCCTTATCAATGCTTGTTAAGCCCCTTATCAATGCTTGTTAAGCCCCTTATCAATGCTTGTTAAGCCCCTTGTCACTGCTTGGAAATCATCAATACAATGTCGGGTTGCCGTCTTGATCGATAGATGCGGCGGTCACAGAAAAAGCCACATGGCATACCCTTCTTGGTAAGTACGCCATGTGGCAATGATATAATTCCTGTATGAATATTCAGTCGTTGGGCCCCTATTCCTCGTTGATCATCAAGTTGACCGTGGTGATGCCTTTGGGTGCAATGATATAGGCGTGCATACTGCCGAGGGGTGTCGTGGTGGCGGCAATGTCGGCGGTGCCGTTGCCGTGTACGAGGAAGCAGGTGGGCTGGTTGGGATAGAAGGTGGTGGTGCGGTAGAGTCCGGCAAAGGTGAAGCCTTCTCCCTTGACGTTCGTAGCGTTCGAGGCGGGCAGCGTGAAGTCTTCTATGAAGACACCTTTGGTGCGTGTCACGGAGGGTCTGACAAGATAAGGCTTTCCGGCTTCAATGCTCTCCACACGGGTGAAGATCATCGTTGCGCTGGTGGGGTCGTTGTCGTCGATGACGGCCTGTCCGGAATATTCAGCGAGGATGTGCTCGTCGCCGAACATCTGTTTGGTGAGTTCGGAAGTTAGCGAGAAGGGCAGGCAGAGCGTTGTCCAGTAGCCTTCCTGCAGTGGCATGTGGAAATATACCTTTGCGTCTTCCACGGCCTGTCGGCGGGTGATGGTCAGCGACTCTACGAGTGGCAGGTATTCGTCGTCGAGCAGGAAGTTGACGAGCTGGTGGCTGATGGTCTGCATTCCGTTGTAGGTCGGGTGGTCGAGGGCCTTGGAAACGCCGGAGAGCGTCATCACGGGCACGTCATAATGTTTGCAGATTTCTTCGACAGAGGTGTTGATTTCGGTCTTCAGCCCGTTGTTGAGCATGAAGACGAGCTGTGCCTCTGGATACTTCTGCTGCAGGTAGTCGATGGTCTTTGCCAGTGCCGGCCGGAATGCCTTGAGGTCCTGGCTGGTCCAGTCGCCATACATGTAGTTGCCGATGGGCGAGCCGGCATTGCTGTCGTTGGTGCCGCCCTCGATGATGATGAGGTCGGCTTTGCGGAGGTTCTGCGAACGATAGACGAAGCTCACGGTGGAGGCATCAGCTCCGTTCCACCAGGTGTTGCAGATGGTGCCGCCCGAATAGGAGTTGTTATGCTCGAGACGGATGCCCGTCTCGCGTTCGAACAGTTTCCACCAGGTCTGCGTGACTTCGTAGACGTCGATAGCCTCGTGCGGGTAGAACTGTGCGTTGGTGGCAGGTTCCGTCATACCGACGTAGGTTGAATAGGAGTCGCCGATGACGGAGAAGGTATTGTATTTGTCTTCCAACGGACTGTCGAAGCGGAGGGTCTGTGCGTTTGTCAGCAGGCTAAAGGCCAGTGCGGGCAGCAGGGTGATGAGTAGTTTTTTCATAGCGGTTCGTTATGGGTTGACGATTTTCTTATGGTTGACGATGGTCACGTTGTGGCGGGGTGTCGAGCCGACAGACTGTCCCTTGAGGTTGTAGAGGCTTGATGTTTGAGGTTTTGAACCCCTCCCGTCCTCCTCTAAGGGGATGGATTTGTGGTCGATGCCGCTGGTGATGACTTCGAAGGAGCCGGTGGCAAAGGGAGACCCTTGGTAGGCGGCGTCGACGGTCTGCACACCGAACGTATAATGTCCTTTGGGCAGGTGGAGGCGTACTTTTCGTGCCTGGCAGGCATTGCCCGGAGCGACCACTTTGCGTCGTCCGTCCATGTCGCCGCCGATGAAGGCGTTGCACGAGGTGACGAGTCGGCCGTCGGCATCTTTTACCCAGTATTCAAAGGTGGCGTTTCCCTTGGCTCCCGACGGCTTGTCCCACGACAGGGTGATATAGTCGTCCTCGACGACGGCGTCGCGCGTCAGCGGAGCCTCTGGGCGCTCAGGAGCCTTGTTGGGATTGGGAGTAGCCTGGAAATGAGTGCCGCCGTTGACGAAGAAGGTGCCGTCCCACGACTGGCCAAGTTCAACAATGTCGGGCGTGCCGTCGACATTCCAGTCGACAAAGCATGAGGCGGTCTCAGAGCCGGAAGGCACCCGATAGGCCTGAGTAAACGTGCCGTTGCCCGAGCGGTTGGTATAGATGAGGGCGGTCTGCGTGTTATAAGCCCCATACCATCCGGGAGCGTAATAGTCGAAGTTGCCATCGCCGTCCCAGTCGATGAAGCCGGTGGACTGGCTGACGGTGTTCAGCGGTCGTGCCAGAAGGACGGGACAGGTATAGTCTACATCGTACTTGACGGTGCCGTCGGCTTGCAGTGTGGCCCGGAAGAGGCCCCAGATGTCATGCTTGCGACCGTTGCCGCAGTAGCCGACGAGATACATGTCGGGCACACCGTCAGAGTCGACGTCGCCGATGGCACAGCCCGTCTCGCCGATGGCCCAGACAGCACTCGAGCCCCATTTCTTTTTGTCCTGCAGGTACTGCCGGCGGAAAGTGCCGGGTTGGTTGGGGTCGTTGAGGAAGATGTCGAAGAAGTGGGTCTCGGTGCATTGGTCGCTCTCGAGACAGCGGACGGTGCGCCCGAGGACTCCGTTGTCGTTCGACTGTCCGCTGATGATGAAGTCCTGCAGACCGTCGTTGTTAAGGTCGTAGTTCTTTACCCACGCCATTTCGAAGTGGTAGATGTCGCCGTCGGCAAAGATAGGTTGCTGTTGGAAGGTGTCGTTGCCGCGGTTCAGCAGGATGTAGTTGCAGGTCTCGTAGTCTTTGGCTGCCACGTCGGCCACAATCTGATAGCCGATGCCGATGATGTCAAGCAGACCGTCGTTGTTGACATCGCAGACCGTTCCCGACAGGAACTTGCGCATGTCGAAGTCGGTCTCCATGCCTTCTGCGTCGAGGATGCGCGGAGAGAGTTGCCTGAAGGTGCCGTCGCCCTGTCCGAGGAAGATGCCTTCGTTGGCGATGCCGTCGGTGTAGGGTTGGTCAGTGGCAATGCGTCCCGTGGTCTCGAAGGCCACGATGTCCATCAATCCGTCGCGGTTGATGTCGCAGGGGGTGAGGCTGGGCCGGTCGGTGACATCGAAGCCGATCCGACGGTTGCTGACGGGCGACCAGCGCAGCATGTCTACATTCGGGTCGACCAGGAGCACATGGGTCATACGGTTGCGTTCGATGTCGTTCGTGCCCTTTGTGTTCGTTACGTTACGGCCGAAACCGGAAATGACGAGGTCGCAGTAGCCGTCGTTGTTCAGGTCGGCACTCGTTGCGGCACCATAATAGCTGGCCCAGTCTCCATACTGGGTGAAGACGGGATAGATTAGCGTCTGGGCTTTCGTGGGTGTAAGCCCTGCCATCGTCGACAGGAAGAACGTGGCGATGACGGTTAGCAGATGTTGTGATTTGTGCATACTTTTCTTGGTCTGTTTGATGGTTCCTCAACTCCAAAAGTCGAATAGATTATCATTGTTGGCTGCAAAATTAAACATTTTCTTCTTTATTGCCAAATTTCGGTGATAATTTCTTTGTACCACCAAGCTATATAAAACAAGGAAAGGGGATGAAAGGGAATATAAAAACGAGCATCGGCGGAAGGCCGGTGCTCGTTGGGTGGAGCTGGCGGGAGTCGAACCCGCGTCCAAACAGGGAAACCATACGCTTTCTACACGCTTATTCCAGCCTTAGGTTTTCGTGCTGCGGCAAGACCTGGACCACCTGAACCGCAACCTTAGCCTCTAAAGTGTCATCGGCATGTCGAGGCGCGTGCCGACTATTTCCGATTGCACTGCGCCGCTGAATCCTCAGATTCGGAAAAACATCCTTGGAGCGACGTCCCGTTCCGTCACCTGGTGGCGGAATAAAGCCAGTAATCTACTATACTTCGATTAGGCAGCGAGAGCATACTCATTGTTGCCAATTAATTTTCTGAAAGCTTCGTTTAAGGAGATAGCCTCCGAGGCTCCGCGTGCTTACGTACCATCTCAGCCTGCTGTCAAATCCAGTCAACCCCAGATTGATGTTCTGATGATAGTGGGTGCAAAGGTACGGCTTTTTCTTCAGTTGACCAAATGTTTTCAGAAAAAGTTGACATGATGCTTTGTTCTTTCAACTTTTTTGCCTAACTTTTGATAAGTTATTCCATCTCGGCAAAAAAAATAAATGAATTTATTTTGTTCTGCCCTCGATTTTTCGTAACTTTGCGAAAATTTAAATCATCCATCACATGAAAAGGAATTTATTGACACTGCTGTTGTGTCTGGCGGCCATGGCTGCCTCGGCACAGATTGAGAGACCGAAACTCGTCGTAGGACTTGTCGTTGACCAGATGCGCTGGGATTACCTCTATTATTACTATGACAGGTATGAGCGCGGCGGTCTGCGCCGGTTGGTCGACGAAGGCTTCAGCTGCGACAACAACCTCATCAACTATGTCCCGACCGTGACCGGCATCGGACATGCCTCTATCTACACTGGTTCGACACCGGCCCTGCACAGCATAGCGGGTAACGACTTCTATATGGATGGACGCTTTACCTACTGCTGCTCCGACCATTCGGTGAAGAGTGTCGGCGGTGAGGGCCGTGCCGGAGAGATGTCGCCCCGTAAGATGACAGCCACGACCATCGGTGACATGCTCAAGGTGGCCACCGACTACCGCTCGAAAGTCATCGGCGTGGCTATGAAGGACCGTGCCGCCATCCTTCCTGCCGGACAGGCCGCCGATGCTGCCTACTGGTGGGATAATGAGGTAGGGCACTACATCACGTCGAGCTACTACATGGAGGAGCTGCCCGAGTGGGTGAAGAAGTTCAACGACAAGAACACTTGGAACCCCGGCAAGGATATCAAGATGTCGCCTGTGGGTGTGGAGAAGACTTTCCTCATGGCACAGGCTGCCATAGAGAACGAGAAGCTGGGCCAGCGCGGCGAATGTGACATGCTCTGCATCAGCGTGTCGCCCACCGATGCCATCGGCCACTCTTTCGGTACACGCGGACAAGAGAACTACGAAGTCTACATGGAACTGGACCGTGACTTGGCCAAGTTCCTCAACTACCTCGACAAAACCGTCGGCAAGGGACAGTATCTGCTCTTCCTCTCGGCCGACCACGGTGCTGCCCACAACTCCACCACCCTCAACGAACACCGCATACCGGCAGGCGGGTGGAGTGTCGGCGATGCCCGCAAGCGACTGAACGAATATCTCAAGGAGAAGTTTGGACTTGACAACATGGTTCCCTATACCTACTCTTACAAGCTGTTCCTCGACCGCCCAGGCATCAGAAAGGCCGGGCTGAAGTTGCAGGATGTCGTTGACGAGAGCATCGAATTCCTCAAGCAGGAGAAAGACCTGCTCTACGTCGTCGACCTGGCTCATGCCGCACAGGCTACGGTGCCGGCTTTCCTCAAAGAACAACTCATCAATGGATGGAATGCGCAGCGTTCGGGCGACATCTATTGCGTCACCAAGGCGGGTCTCTACGACTTTGTTCCGGGCAACGACTATCGCGGCACGACCCACGGCGCCTGGAACCCCTATGACTCGCACATTCCTTGCGTGTTCTTCGGATGGAATGTCAAGCATGGCCACAGCTCGCGCACCAACTATATGATTGACGTGGCTCCGACGGTTTGCGCCATGCTCCACATACAGATGCCAAACGCTTGCATCGGCAACCCCATCACCGAAGTGGCAGACCAATGAAAAGGTGATGGGTCGTTGGGTTAAATAAGTCAACATCCTGGTCGTTTGGTTAAATAAGTCAACATCCAAAAGTTGGGTTTTCTGCAAACGTTTGCATCGATAAAAGCCGCTTTTCTTTTCCGTTCAACGTGCCAACCTGACAATTAATGATTAACTTTGAAACGGAAATAAAATAACTAAAAACCCATGAAGCTGACTTTTTACATACAGTATAAAACCATCTTCGGTGAAGAACTGGTTTTAAACGTGGTGACACCTCAGACCGATGCCACCCCAGAGAAGATCGTGCCCTATCGGATGTCTACCCGCGACGGACTCGACTGGAGTTATGAGCTCAATATTGCGGAACCTCATCCGACGTGCATTGAATACTACTACAGCGTAGAATGCAACGGACATGAGAAATGTCACGAGTGGACAGTGATGAAACATCGGGTGGAACTTTCCCTGGGGAAGGCGTCCTATGAAATCTACGACCATTGGAACAACATCCCCGAAGACAGCTATCGCTACAGTGCAGCCTTTGCCATTGACGAACCCGAGACCGTCACCGCCAGCCATAAGACGGGTCGCATCGTCCGGCTCAACGTCCGCGCACCACAACTCGGTCGCGGCCAACGCCTCTATGTGGTGGGTTCTGCCAAGGAGATTGGAGCCTGGGATCTGGCTAAGGCCCTGCCGATGATTCAGCATAACTACCACGAATGGGTTGTCGATATCGATGCCGACCGTCTGCAGGAAGAAACCATAGAATTGAAGTTCGTTGCCAAGAGCAAGGATGCCGCCATCTGGGAACATGGTGAGAATCGGACTATACAGATACTACAGCGTCCCACCGACACGGTCACCGTCTATTCGCTTTCAGCAGCTTACTTCGACCTGCCCAACGACCGTGTGGCAGGCACCCTCGTTCCAGTCTTCTCACTGCGGACGAAGGGCAGCTTCGGTGTCGGCGACTTCGGTGACCTCAAGACCATGATTGACTATGTGGCCATGACCGGACAGAAAGCCCTGCAGGTGCTGCCCATCAACGACACCACCTCCACACACACCTGGACCGACTCCTACCCCTACTCCTGCATCTCCATCTTCGCCCTGCATCCTCAGTATGTCGACCTTCGCCAGCTGCCAGCCCTCAGCGATGACGAGCTTAACAAGAAGTATGAGCAGTTGAGACAGGAACTCAATGCCCTGCCGCAAATCGACTATGAGCGTGTCAACCAGGCCAAACTTGAAATCCTTCGCCTGCTCTACGAACAGGAAGGCAAGAAGACCCTCGCCGGCAAGGAGTTCAAAGCCTTCTTCCACGACACTGAGCAGTGGCTCGTGCCCTACGCCTTCTACTGCCTTCTGCGCGACACCCACCAGCTGGCCGCGCATCCGCAATGGGACGAGCACGACAGGGAGAAACTCACCTCCGCGCGTACCCGTATATATAAAGAGGTAGGGTTCTATTATTTCGTGCAGTTCATTCTCGACAAGCAGATGCGAGCCGCCCACGACCATGCCCGCCAACTGGGCATCATCCTCAAAGGCGACATCCCCATCGGTGTCAGCCGTCAGGGATGCGACGTGTGGGTAGAACCCAAGTATTTCAATATGAACGGTCAGGCAGGAGCACCGCCCGACGACTTCTCCGAGGACGGACAGAACTGGGGCTTCCCCACCTACAACTGGGACGAGATGCTGAAGGACGGCTGTCAGTGGTGGGTGCGCCGCTTCCAAAACATGGCGCGTTTCTTCGATGCCTACCGCATAGACCATGTGCTTGGCTTCTTCCGCATCTGGGAGATACCGGTGCCACAATCCAGCGGCCTCTTCGGTCAGTTCCAACCCGCACTGCCCCTGAGCCGTCAGGACGTAGAAGCATGGGGGATGCCCTTCCATCCTGAACTCTATCTCGAAGACCATAAGCAGAAAGACCGCTGGCACCCCGCCATCGGAGCACTGAAGACCCCGTTCTATCACAGCCTGCCCGACTGGGAAAAAGGCCGCTTCTACGAACTCTATGCCGACTACTATTATCGTCGCAACAACCAGTTCTGGTATGGCGAGGCCATGAAGAAATTGCCGAAACTCGTCGAGGCCACCCGTATGCTCGTCTGTGCCGAAGACCTCGGCATGGTGCCCGACTGTGTGGCATGGGTGATGCAGGAGTTGCGCATCCTCTCGCTGGAGATACAGTCGATGCCGAAAGATCCGCATGTGCGCTTCGGATATCTCGACCGCAACCCCTACCGCTCCGTTTCCACCATCTCTACCCACGACATGGCAACCCTCCGACAGTGGTGGGACGAAGACTGGCCCCGCACGCAAGACTACTTCAACAACATGCTTCACCGACAGGGACCGGCACCCCATCCGCTGCCCGGATGGCTGGCACGCGACATCGTCATGCAGCACCTCCAGTCGCCCTCCATGCTCTGCATCATCTCGTTGCAAGACTGGCTGGCCATTGATGAGCAGCTACGGCTGGCCGATGCCGATGCCGAACGCATCAACATACCCGCCAACCCCAAGCACTACTGGCGTTACCGTATGCACCTGAACATCGAAGACCTCATGGCCAATGCCAACTTCACGGCCAACGTCCGTGAGCTTGTCGCCCGGAGCGGACGAGCATAAAACCCCTACCCATGACAATATGAAACAGAAAGCATTACTATTCATCCTCATAGCCATGATGGCCATCGCTACCGACGTCCGGGCACAAGGGCCGGAAACCGTCTATCGGAAGGAAGCCACCACCTTCCGGCTCTTTGCACCCGGCAAGGCCCGTCAGGTCACCCTCCGCCTCTATAACGAAGGCGTAGGCGGCAAACCCTGCAAGACCATCAAGATGACGCGCGACCCTGAGCTGGACAATATCTGGCGCGCCACCGTCAAAGGCGACCTGAAAGGCAAGTTCTATACCTTTGACGTCACAGGGACAAAGAAACATCCCAACGAAACGCCCGGAATCTTTGCCCGTGCCGTGAGTGTGAACGGCCAGCGTGGTGCCATCATCGATATGAACGACACCGACCCTGAGGGATGGCTCGACGACGACAAACCCGTATGGCTCGCACCCACCGACTGGGTCGTCTACGAGATGCATCATCGCGACTTCTCCATCCATCCGCAGTCAGGCTTCCGGTACAAGGGAAAATATCTGGCACTGACCGAGAAGAAAGCCCTGCGCCATCTGAGGCGCCTCGGAGTCAATGCCGTCCACATCCTGCCATCCTTCGACTTCGCCTCCATCGACGAGACGCGCCTCGACCAACCGCAGTATAACTGGGGCTACGACCCCGTGAACTACAACGTGCCGGAAGGGTCATACGCCACCGACCCCTACGACCCCGTCTGCCGCATCCGCGAGTTCAAGCAGATGGTGAAAGCCCTCCACACGGCCGGCATCCGCGTCATCCTCGACGTCGTCTACAACCACACCTTCAACATCGACGGCAGCAACTTCCAGAAAACCTTCCCCGGCTACTTCTACCGCAAGAATGCCGACGGCACCTGGAGCGACGGTTCGGGTTGCGGCAACGAGACCGCATCCGAGCGCGAGATGATGCGGATGTTCATGTTCGAAAGCGTGAAATACTGGATGAAAGAATATCACATCGACGGTTTCCGCTTCGACCTCATGGGCGTCCACGACATAGAAACCATGAACTTCCTGTCGAAGATGCTCTATCAGATGGACGACCGCATGCTCATCTATGGTGAAGGATGGAGTGCCGGCCCGTGCGCCTATCCCGCCGAGAAGCTCGCCATGAAGGCCAACGTCAGCCAGATGCCCCTCGTGGCAGCCTTCTCCGACGACATCCGTGACGCCCTGCGCGGACCCTTCTCCGACGACACCAAGGGAGCCTTCCTCGCCGCCATACCCGGAGAGGAAGAAAGCCTCAAGGCCGGCATCGCCGCCATGACCGCCCACCCACAGGTGGACTATTCACGCGTCAACTACAGCAAGCAGCCCTGGGCATTGCAGCCCGCACAGATGATCAGCTATGTCAGCTGCCACGACGACATGTGCCTCGTCGACCGGCTGAAGACCGAGATGCCCGCCATCACCACCGATGAACTCATCCGCCTCGACCTGCTGGCACAAACCGCCGTCTTCACCTCCCAGGGCATCCCCTTCATGCTCTCCGGCGAAGAGATGTTGCGCAGCAAGAAAGGAGTCCACAACTCCTACAACTCACCCGACAGCATCAACCAACTCGACTGGCAGAACCTCGAACGCTATCCGCAGGTGTTCGACTACTACCGCAACCTCATCCACCTGCGCCGCCATCATCCGGCCTTCCACATGGGTGAGACCGCACTCATACAGAAGCACCTCGAGTTCCTGCCCACACAGCCCTGCCTCGTGGCCTTCCGGCTGAAAGACTTTGCCGGTGACGACAAATGGGAAGACATCATCGTCGTGCTCAATGCCAACAAGAGCGCCCGCACCGTCGACATCCCCGACGACACATGGACCGTCGTCTGTTGCGAGGGAGTCATCAACGAAGAGGGCATCCACGACTTCAAGGGCAACAAAATAACCGTCAGCCCACAGTCGGCAGTGATACTCCATAATTGAGAACCTTTCCCTAACCCTACCCAAGGGGAGGGAATGCCAATGAGGAATGAGGAATGAGAAATGAGGAACCCTTCCCGACCTCCCCCAAAGGGAGGAGAGCCTTCTGGAAGGGTTCCTCATTTCTCATTTCTCATGCTTTCTCTTGGTGACACACCGTAGAACTTTTTGAACATACGGGAAAGTTTCTGATAAACCGCCGGTTCGTTACTTAACAGAAGCCCCCGACAGCAGTTTTTCTATTGCTGAATCTATTTGCACGAGAATGCGCAAAAGCTTTTATTTCTTTATCACCTTCGCCGTGAGAGTTCCCGTCGGTGTTGTGGCGGCAAGGATGTAGGTGCCGCTGTCGAGTCCTGAGAGGTTGATGGTGGATGCCTCGTGTGGGGTGGTGTGTGGCTGTCCTTTCATGCTGTATAGGGTGAGGTGTGTGACTTCGGTGTCGGCGGTCCAATGGAGTTCGTCGCTGGCGGGGTTTGGCCACACGGTGAGGTGTGGCTGTTTGTTTTTCCTGTTCTTCGGCTGTCGGATGTCTGTTGTCGGCTGCCGGCTGAAGACATGTCTGCCGGCACCGACGAGATACTGTTGCCGCTGGTTTTCATAGCCAAGGTAGGTGTTGCCTTCCACTTCGTTGGCCTTGCGGTTGCCGTCGTAGAGGGTCTGTCCTTCGGCGGCGGGCACGCAGACGGTGGCGGTGGTGCCGACGGGCACGGTGACGTCGAGGGTCATGGCTCCTTCGTCGTCAAGGGTCCAGCGGACGGCAGTCGGTCCGTAGGGTGTGGGCTTTGATGCCTGGCAGGCGGTGATGCCGCCGGCGGTCTGTGGGTCGATGATAAAATGCTGGTAGCCGGGGGAGATGCCGTCGCTCCGGATGCCTGCGAGGGCCTGATAGAACCATGTGCCGATGCCGTTGTAGCAGTTGTGGACGCGGCTGCGCTCACCGTTCCAGTATTCCCATGTGGTGGTGGCTCCGTTATTGATCATGTGGAGGTAGCCCGGGTAGTCGGGTTGTCGCAGGATGTCTGCCATGAGGTCTGTCTGCCGTTGGCGCACGGCCCATTCGGTGAAGACGGGCACTCCGAAGAGTCCTGCCGCGATGTGTCCGCGGTATTTCACTCGGCAGTCGCGAATGAGCCGTTGGTTGACTTGTCGGAGTTCGGCATCGTCGGCAGGCACTCCGGCGATGACGGCATACGACTGGTCGAGTTGGGTGCCGTTGGCATAATAGTCGTCGTGGAGGTATTTGGCGTGGATGGCTTCGTTTCGGGCTTGGCGCCGGCTTTCAAACTGTCGGGCTTCGTCGTCGCGTCCGAGGATGCGTGCCATGGTGGCCATGTTGCCGAGGCAGTCGCTGACGAAGCAGTTGTTGGCATGGATGACGGACTCACCGCCCACGTCGACACCGTCGGGAGCCAGCCAGTCGCCGAGGAACCACATACGGTTGTCGGTGTCGGGCCAGGGCTGCAGGAGTCCGTCGACGGTGTATTTGTCGACATAGTCGAACCACAGTTTCATCTGTTCGTAGTAGCGTTCCATGGGTCGGCGGTCGCCGTAGTTGAGATACATGCGCCAGGGGGCTTTGATGAAGAAGCCGCACCAATAGGGTCCGCCGCCACCGCCTCCTGCCGGTGCCACATGTGGCAGCGAGCCGTCGGCATCGACGTTGTCGCTCCATGCCGAGAGCCAGTTCATGTAGGTTGGTGCCACGTCGTACATGGTCTGTAGTGTCATGGTGGATGAGTTGCCGTCGCCACCGTAGCCGGTGCGTTCGAGGTGTGGGCAGTCCACCATATAGCCGGAGAAGGTGAGGCACTGCATGGTGTAGTGTATCATGTCGTGGATGGCATTGAGTTGGTCGTCGGAGCAGGAGAACGTCGAGACGTTGCCGCTCTTCGGCAGGGCACTCAGCTGCAGGGCTTCGACCTTGTCGACGGTGGCTCCGCTGATGCGTACATAGCGGAAGGCATGATGGTGGAAGCGGTTGCAGAAGCTGTCGCTGCCTTTGCCGTTGGAGATATAGATGTCGCTCTCCCCCTGACTCTCAAAGGTTCCGCCGACGGGGATGTAGTCGGTATATTCCATGGTGACGTTTTTGTTCTTGGGAAGGCTCTCGAAGTCGGCATGAAGCCATCCGGTGATGACACGTCCGAAGTCGATGACGACTGACCCGTCGGCTTGTTCGCTGATGTCCTGCGGCTCCAGCCGGTCGATGATGCGGTTGCCTTCGAAGAGCTGCGGCGTTGCCTTCATGTCCGGCAGGTCGTAGCATTTGGCAGGATGCCATATTTCGGCCACATTGGCATTGAGACGTTCGCCGCCAAAGTGCAGTGGCCACCAGTTGTCGGTATAGCTGTAGCCTGTGAGTGATGCCTGCCACGAGGTGCCGGTGCGGCTGAGCGTCTGCCATGTTCCTTGCACCAGTTGGCAGATGTCGGCCTTGAGCAGCGGATAGTTGTATTGGGCTTTGAAGGTGGTACTCTTATACCAGCCTTGTCCGAGCCATACGATGATGTCGTTGTCGCCAGAATGAAGATAGGATGAGATGTCGTAGGTGACGATGAGCGAATGGCGGTCGAGTTGCGAGACGGCAGGTTGCAGCACATAGTCGCCGACACGCCTGCCGTTGACGAACACTTCATGGTAGCCCAGTGAGTTGACGTGTGCAAAGACAGGCCCTTGTTCCAGGTTGTCGACATGAATGCCGGTGCGTACCTTGGTGACGGCACCGTCGTAGCCGATGTAGTTGCCAGGCATACCGTCGAGGATGCCGATGGCGAAACGCTGGGGCTGGGTCCACGCAGAAGGATGGCCGTCTTCGTCCCATGTGCGCAACCGCCAATAGCAGAGCTGGCGGCTTGTGAGAGGCTTGCCTTCATAGGGTATGAGCACCTGTTCGGCTGACGACACTTTGCCGCTGTCCCATAGGTCGGCGTGCCCATCGGCAAGGCTGACGACATCGGTGCCCACCTGCAGTTCGTACGCTGTCTGCTGCTGTCCGACATGCGTCAGCGTGTGTTTCCAGCTGAAATGGGGCTGCGTGGTGTCGATACCTAATGGCTCGCGGAGGTTCTCGCAAAGCAGGTCGTAGACTTCTGCCGTGGCCTGCAGGGTTGACAGGAAGGCAGACAGGGCAAAAAGGAAGAGCTTTTTCATTTTCTTTTATTTTAACTCAAGTTTCGCATTCGCTCAACTTCTTTGTAGTTAAGGAGTTAAGTAGTTATCGCTTCGCTCGTCCTTTCGGACAGTAGATAAGCCATTACTTCTATCGGCTACCTTCCACCACACAGTCATTTGGCTTAACTACTTAACTACTGACTACTTATCTACTTCAGAAAGTTGAATTATTTTAATCACTGCAAAGTTATAGATTTTCTTCATCCCCACCAAGGATATTGGCAAAAAACCAAGCTGTTTTGGCAAAAAACCAAGCTGTTTTGCCAAAAAACAAAGGGGCTCCCTAAAAAAAACTAAAAACATAGAGCAATGTTTGGCTATATGGAAAAGTCGTTGTATTTTTGCATCATATAGCAATAAACTGGAATAAACATGATAAAGAATTTCTTCTTGGCGGCAGTGCTGTCGTTGTTCTTTGCCGCAAACACAACGGCACAGACGGTTGCCGATGACGATGACGCGAGGTATGCGGTCCGCCTGTTGAAGGCTGGCACCGAGGCTCCCGACTTCACGCTGAAGACTCCGGAGGGTAAGGAGGTCTCGCTGAGCGACCTGCGCGGACAGTATGTCGTGCTTGACTTCTGGGCATCGTGGTGTCCTGACTGCCGGAAGGATATCCCTGCGCTGAAGGCCCTCTACGAGCGGTATGGCCAAAGGCCGGGAGTAGCCTTCCTTGGTGTGTCTTTTGATACGGACAAGGACAAGTGGACGACGTGCATCAAGGACTACGCCCTGGAATGGATGCAGGTCAGTCCGCTTCAGAAATGGAAGACGAAGAACGCCGACGGCACACAACAGGTGCTCATCACTGTTGCTGCTGACTACCGCGTGGAGTGGATACCCTCGATGTACCTCATAGACCCTGACGGAAAGGTTGTCTTCGGAACTGTCATGCCGGAGAAGATTGAAAAGGCATTGGAAAAGGTAAATGGGCAGACAGGGCTCGTCAACTAAGAAAATGATCCATCTCGACGACATCAACAAGACCTACTTCGGAGCGCAGCCGCTGCATGTGCTCAAAGGCATCACGCTTGACATCGGGGCGGGCGAGTTCGTGAGCATCATGGGCGCATCGGGCTCGGGAAAGTCCACATTATTGAATATATTGGGCATTCTCGACAACTACGATACCGGCGAATACTGGCTCGACGGCACATTGATCAAGAACCTCTCGGAGCGGAAGGCTGCCGAATACCGTAACCGCATGATAGGCTTCATCTTCCAGTCGTTCAACCTCATCGGCTTCAAGACGGCAGTGGAGAATGTAGAGTTGCCGCTGTTCTATCAGGGTGTGTCGCGCAGGAAACGCCACCAGATGGCGCTGGAGTATCTGGAACGGTTGGGGCTGCTCGACTGGGCCTCCCACTATCCCAACGAACTGTCGGGTGGTCAGCGGCAGCGTGTCGCCATTGCCCGTGCACTCATCACGCAGCCCCGCATCATCCTGGCCGACGAGCCGACGGGTGCCCTCGACTCGAAGACTTCCGTCGAGGTGATGCAGCTGCTGAAGGAACTCAACGAGCAAGACCACATGACGGAAATCATCGTCACCCACGACCCCAACGTGGCTCATCAGACGAAGCGCATCATCCGCATCGTGGACGGAGTCATAGCCTACCCCTAACCCCTCCCAAAGGGAGGGGAGTCCAACTCCGGCAGGTCCTCCCTCCCTTGGGGAGGGTTGGGGTGGGCTTTTTACTAATTACTCATTGAATTGGAGATACTGACAGAAATATGGTCAACGGCGAAGCGTAACAAGCTGCGCACCACGCTAACGGGGTTTGCCGTGGCGTGGGGCATTTTCATGCTCATCACCCTCTTAGGTGCCGGCAACGGTCTCATCCATGCCGTCACCCAGAACTCTGACCGTTTTCTCAACAACTCAATGATGGTGTTCGGCTGGCAGACATCAAAACCCTACGACGGACTGAAGGAGGGCCGGTGGATACAGTTGCAGCAGAAAGACTTTGATGTGACCGCCCGCGATTTTCCCGAACATGTCGATCTGGTCGGAGCTGAACTCTCGCAGTCGGCGGTCACCGTCAGCAACGGCGAATACTACCTCAACGCCCAGCTTTCGGGAGTCTTCCCCAATCATGCCGTCATCAATAAGACCGAGATGCGCTACGGTCGCTTCATCAACGACATCGACATCAGAAACCTGCGTAAGGTGCTCGTCATCAGCGAAGACCAAGCCAAGGAACTCTCTCCGGGAAATCCTTCTGCCCTCATCGGCCGACATCTGAAACTTGATAACATCGCCTTTCAGGTGGTGGGCATTACCAAGGCCGACCAGAGTAGTATGAGTTCCAGTGTCTACACCGCCTTCAGTACGCTACGCACCATGTATAACCGCGGTGACCTCGTCGGCAACCTGATGTTCTCGTTCCATGGGTTGAACTCCATGAAGGATAATGAAGCCTTCGAGAAGGCCTACCGCGCCCGAGTGCTCAAGAACCACCGCGCTGCACCCGACGACGAGAGTGCCTTGTGGCTGTGGAACCGCTTTACGCAGAACCTCCAGATGAATACGGGTATGAACATCATCCGCACGTCACTTTGGATAATCGGTATCTTTACCCTTCTCTCCGGCATCGTCGGCGTTTCGAACATCATGCTCATCACCGTCAAGGAGCGCACCCGCGAGTTCGGCATCCGCAAAGCCATCGGTGCCAAGCCGTCACAGATACTCCGACTCATCATCATCGAGAGCATCGTCATCACCACCTTCTTCGGATATATCGGCATGTTGCTGGGCATCGCCGCCAATCATTATATGGATGCCACGCTGGGGCATGAGAAGGTGAGCACGGGTCTCTTCGAAGCCACTATGTTTGTCGACCCCACGGTGGGCATCGCCACCTGTATCGAGGCCACGCTTGTCATGATTATCGCCGGCACCATCGCCGGGTTCATACCAGCCCGTAAGGCTGCTAATATCCGTCCCATAGAAGCACTGAGAGCAGAATGAGAATAGACATCGACACCTACCAAGAGATACTGGAGACGCTGACCCGCAACAAGGTGCGTTCGCTGCTGACAGGCTTCGGCGTGTTCTGGGGTGTCTTCATGTTGGTAGGCCTCATCGGAGGTGGAGCCGGCATGAAGGAGATGTTGTCGAAACAGTTCGAAGGCTTTGCCACCAATGCCGGCTTCGTCTTCGCACAGACCACCACCAAGCCATACGACGGGTTCAGGAAGGGACGCTGGTGGGTGATGGATTATAAGGACATAGAACGCTTGAAGGCTCAGGTTCCCGAACTCGACATTGTCACACCCAATCTCTCGCGATGGGGATGCAATGCTGTTCATGGCGACAAGAAGTTCTCTTGTAACGTGAAGGGACTGCTGCCCGACTATGCCAACGTCGAACAACCCCGATTGCGTTACGGCCGTTTCCTCAACGACATGGACATCGCCCAACGGCGAAAGGTTTGTGTCATCGGAAAGAAAGTCTATAAGACGCTCTTCCCGCAAGGTGGCAACCCCTGCGGCGAGTTGGTACGCATCGACTCCACCTACTATAGCGTGGTGGGCGTAGACTATAACGAAGGCAATGTCAGCATCAACGGTAATGCCGACGAAAGCATCTGTGTTCCCATGAGTCTCATGCAGCAAGCCTATCACATGGGCAATCAGGTTGATATGATATGTCTGACGGGCAAGCGTGGTGTCACCATGAGTGAGGTGGCTCCACGAATTCGCGAGGTCATTGCCCGTGCCCACCATGTAGACCCTACCGACGAGAAGGCTGTCACCGTGTTCAACACCGAGATTCTGTTTGGCATGATGGACAGCATGTTCCGCGGTGTCAACCTGCTCATTTGGCTTGTCGGCATCGGAACGTTGTTGGCAGGAGCCATCGGTGTCAGCAACATCATGATGGTGACCGTCAAGGAGCGCACGACAGAGATTGGCATCCGGCGTGCCATCGGCGCCACACCCCGAAATATTCTTTCGCAGGTAATCAGCGAAAGCATCTTCCTGACTGCCGTGGCGGGCATGGGCGGCATCCTCTTTGCCGTCATCATCCTGCAGATGCTCGAACTTGCGAATACCACCGACGGTATTCCGTCGGCTCACTTTCAGGTGGGCTTCTGGACGGCGCTCGGAGCCGTTGCGCTGCTCAGCCTTCTCGGAGTCCTTGCAGGTCTCGCCCCAGCCTCGCGGGCCATGGCCATCAAACCTGTTGATGCCATGAGGGAGGAGTAGTCATAGGAACTCCAAAGAAAAAAACGAAATCAAAAAGAAAAAAATACGAATGCAAAGATATAAATTATAATTGAATATACAATGAAGAAGTACTTGAGATTTTTTGTCATCGCCCTTGTCCTCTTGCTGTTCATCGGCATGTTTGTGTTCCTTTGGCAGAATTCACGGCCGAAGCCCGTGGTCTATGAAGAGTTCACACCAGCCGTGATGGACCTTCGGCGCACCACCGTTGTCACCGGAAAGATAGAGCCGCGCAACGAAGTCAACGTGAAACCGCAAATCTCCGGCATCATCACCGAAATTCTCAAAGAAGCCGGACAGATGGTCAGTGAAGGGGAAATCATTGCGAAGGTGAAGGTCGTGCCCGATATGGCCCAGCTGAGTAATGCCGAAGCCCGTGTCCGGCTCTCTGAGATTAATGTCGCGCAGGCGAAGGTCAACCTCGACCGCGAGCAGGTGCTTTACGACAAAGGGCTTGTCTCCGCCGACGAATACGAAAAGGTGAAGCAGGCCTACGACCAGTCGCGCGAAGAGGTGATGGCAGCCCGCGACAACCTCGGTGTCGTGCGCGACGGGGTCTCGCAGAGCAACGCCTCCGCATCGTCGACGCTCATCCGATCCACCATCACAGGGCTCATCCTCAATATCCCCGTCAAGGTCGGAAATTCGGTCATCAACAGCAACACCTTCAACGACGGTACGACCATTGCCACTGTTGCCAACATGTCGGACCTCATCTTCCGGGGCAACATCGACGAGACCGAGGTTGGACAGCTCACACCCGGACAAAACATGCGCATCACCATCGGGGCCCTACAGCAGACGGACTCACTGACGGCGCAACTGGAGTATATCTCGCCGAAGGCCACAGAGAGCAACGGTGCCAACCAGTTTGAGATCAAGGCTGCCATGAACCTTGGTGCCAACTCACAAAACCTGCGTGCCGGCTATTCTGCCAATGCCGAAATCGTATTGGCTGAGGCCCTTCAGGTGTTGGCGGTTCCCGAGAGTGCCATTGAGTTCAGTGGCGACTCCACCTTTGTCTATGTCAAGAACGGCGACGGCTACGACCGTCAAGCAGTGACGACAGGCCTTTCCGACGGCATTCATATCGAAGTACGTTCAGGACTGAAGCCCGATGTCGTCGTGCGCGGACCTATTAAGATAACCGAAGAGTAAGATTGATGTCAGTCCCTGTGCACTACATCACCGCCGATGAGTTGTTCGGAAGAGTAGAAGAGGTGGCTCTCGCTGCCCCGTTGCCTACTGCCGAGCTCAACCGCATATTGCACGAAGTATTGGTGATGACATGTGCCGAAGGGCTGCGCGGAACAAACTTCCGGTTTGGCAATCTGTCGTCGGAAGTCGATGCCCTTTGCAAGCGGCATCATATCAAGGCGAAAGACCGCATTGACATTCAGCAGATGCGGCACCATAGCAACGTGTCGCAACCACTCACCACGACCGACCTTCTCTACGACTGCAGGGCCCTCAGCCTGTTCATCTCCGCAGTGTTCGGGGTAGCTGTGCCATCATCAGTGGCCGTTCGAATTCCTCAACAGCCCCTCCCGAGGGGAGTTCTCGGGATGAGGACTGAAGAGACTGGCGGGTCAACCCTCAAGTACCTCCGTTGCACCGTTGAAAGTTGGGACGACGAAACCATTCGTGTGGCAACCCATCAGGATGAAACTACACGGTGGTTCACCGTCGACTATGTACACACCCCCGAATATATTGACTTCACCTACCTGCGGTCCGTCCTGCGTGAGGGAATGCAACTCAACCTCCTCGACAGCACCCTTGCCGATGAATGCCTTGTGCCGCAGCTCATTGTCGTCGAACCTGACTTTCTGATTGACATCAGTGTGCTGGCAGGTTGTTTTGAGGACTATGGCCACCACCCCCTGCAATATGTGGTCAGCCGGATGAAGCCACGTCCCAACACGCGCCACACCCTGTTGGGAAACTTTGCCGGCGATGCCCTCGACGACATCATCAACCAACCCTCGACGGCCGACCGGCTCAAGGCAACGATGCGGCGTAACTTCCAAGAGAAGGCACTTGAATTCGTCACCTGTCCCGACTTCAATCCACAGGCTTTTAAGGAGGATGCTGTCCGGCAGGTTAAAAACATCCGGCAGGCTGTAGACGATATATTCTCTAAGGAATACCGCCGCGAGGAAGCCTTGCTGGAACCGTCGTTCGTCAGCGAATGTCTGGGACTTCAAGGTCGCGTCGACCTGATGACGCAGGACATGCGGTTGCTGGTGGAGCAAAAGGCAGGCCGCAACATCTTCATCGAGCGCCACACGCGAAGCCGATACGGCAGTGTCCAAGTGGAGAAACACTATGTGCAGGCTCTGCTCTATTATGCCGTGATGGAATATAACTTCCAGAAGCCGCGCCGTCAGACCGACATTCGCCTGCTCTACTCACGCTATCCGTTGCCCGACGGGATGATTGGTGTGGAGAACCTGCAGAAACTCTTCCGCGAAGCCATCCGCCTGCGCAACCTCATTGTTGCCCAGGAGTTCGACATCGCCTTGGGTGGTTTCGACCCGTACCTCGACCAGTTGCAACCGGAAGTGCTCAATACCGAAGGCCTCGACGGTTCCTTCTATAGGGATTATCTGTTGCCGCCGCTTGTGCAGATCCTTTCACCGCTCCACCAGCTCAGCCCTTTGGAACGCAGCTACTTCTCACGCATGATGACCTTTGTGGCGCGCGAGCAGCTGTTGGCCAAAGTAGGGGTGGCAGGAGGACAAGGCAACAGTGCCGCCGACCTTTGGAACATGCCGCTCACCGAGAAGCTGCAGTCGGGAAATATCCTTGTCAACCTCACGGTCGTCAAGAAGGAGAGCAGCCTGCCCGGAGCCCCCTTCGACCTCATCACCCTGCAGAGGGCTGCAGGGGCAGTGCTCCAGTCGGCTCCCAACTTCCGGCGGGGCGACCTCGTCTACATCTATGCCTACGACCCGGGCAACGACCCCGATGCCCGTCATCATATCCTTTTTAAGGGAGCATTGGCCGACATAAAGCCCGATGAAGTCATCGTCCAATTGAACGACGCACAGCAGAATCCAACCCTCTTCAATCCCTCCGACGACCGCTGCTATGCCATCGAACATGCCCATAGCGACAGCATGTCGACCGCTGCCGTCGGCCATCTTCATGCCTTTGTCTCGGCACCGCAGTCAGAGCGCGACTTGCTGTTAGGCCAACGGCCGCCGCGCCGCGATGCGTCCCGCACGTTGACTCGTTCCTATCATCCATCCTACGATGATATCGTCCTGCGGGCCAAGCAGGCCGACGACTACTTTCTCTTGATAGGTCCGCCAGGGACAGGCAAGACTTCCATGGCCCTGCAGTTCCTGGTCAAGGAACTGCTGGAGTCACAAACCTCACTCCTCCTCACCGCCTACACCAACCGCGCCGTCGACGAGATTTGTGCCATGCTCACCGAACACGGCCTCGATTATCTGCGGCTGGGCAGTCCCTACAGTTGCGATCCGCTCTATCGTGACCATCTCGTCAGCGAGGTGGCTGCCCGTGAACCGCACCTCGCCACCTTGCGCCAGCGCATACTGCAGGTACCGATTGTCTGTGCCACAACAGCCACCTTGTCATCCCGTTCCTACCTCTTCAGCCTGAAAACGTTCTCGACCCTCATTGTCGATGAGGCCAGCCAGATACTTGAACCCGACATCATCGGCCTGCTCTGCCGACCCGGCATGAAGTTCATCCTCATCGGCGACCACAAGCAGCTGCCGGCAGTCGTCAGGCAAAGCGAGGAAGAGTCGTCCGTCGACGACCCACAGTTGCGGGCCATCGGCCTCGACAACTGCCGGCAGTCGCTCTTCGAACGTCTACTCCGGCTGGAACGAGAGTCAGGACGCACCGAGTTCGTAGGAGTCCTCAACCGTCATGGCCGGATGCATCCGGCCATTGCAGCCTGGCCCTCGCACATGTTCTATGCCCGCGAGCAGTTGCAGCCCGTGCCGCTGCCCCATCAGCAGGAAGAAAGCGAGACACCACGCCTTCGCTTTGTCGACACTTCCGCAAGGGACGGCACCGACCCGTTGCTGGCCGAAGCCCGGCTGACAGCACAGCTCCTGACGGAAGTCTATGAGCGCTACCGGCAGCAGTTCTCCGTGCAGAAGACCGTCGGCGTCATCGTACCTTATCGCAGCCAGATAGCCTTGATACGCCAGGAAATCAGTCGGCTCGGGCGGTCGGAACTCCTCGACGTCAGCATCGACACCGTGGAACGCTATCAGGGTTCGCAGCGCGATGTCATCATCTATTCCTTTGCCGTCACCCATCGCTATCAGCTCGACTTCCTGACGGCCAACACCTTCTATGAAGACGGCCACCCCATCGACCGCAAGCTGAACGTGGCACTGACACGTGCCCGACGCGAGCTGATCCTCATCGGCCATGAGCCTACGCTCCGCCAAAACGCACTCTTCGCAAACCTTATAGACTATATTAGTAAGTGCTCTCCAAACGACTAAAAAGAACATATATGAAAAGAAAATTATTACCTACACTCTTGGCCATGCTTATGGCAGTCTCAGCATGGGGGCAGGAAGCCTACAACGGCACCGCCGACCCTGTGGCCGACGAGGCTGCCGTCGTGCAGTCCAGCCATGTGCGCTTCACCGTGCTGACCCCACGGATGATTCGCATCCAGTATTCTTCGCGCGACCTCTTTGAAGACCGCGCCACCTTTGCCGTCATCAACCGCCGGCTGCCGGTGCCCTCGTTCGCCAAGGAGGAGCGCGACGGCTACCTCTACATCACCACCGAAGCCCTGCGGCTGCGCTATCGCATCGGCAGTAACCTGTCGGCAACGACGACAGCACACGAAAACCTGCGCATCGACTTCGACCTGAACGGGCGCACCGTCACATGGTATCCCGGCCGCGACGATGCCTTCAACCTGATGGGAACGACGCGAACCCTCGATGCCGACATCGGCGACACGCGGCGCGTTGACTTAGAAAAAGGATTGCTCTCGCGCGACGGATGGGCCATCATCGATGAGTCTCCGCGCACGAAACGCGGCGACGGCTCGACAACGTTTGCCTTCGACGACAGTGTGGACGGCATCCCCTGGGTGGCAGAGCCCATCGACAAGACAGCCACCGACTGGTACTTCATGGGCTACGGACACGACTACAAAGGAGCCTTGCAAGACTATGTGAAGGTGGCCGGACGACAGCCCCTGCCGCCCCTCTACATGCTGGGCTACTGGTACAGCAAGTATCAACGCTACTCGCAGCAGGACTTCATCAACCTCGTCAACGAGATGAAACAGAACGAGATACCCATCGACGTGATGATTATGGATATGGACTGGCACCTCGACGGCTGGACAGGCTGGACCTGGAACAAGCAGCTCATCCCCAACCCCGTGGGACTCATCACCTGGATGCACCGGCAGGGATTGAAAGTAAGCCTCAACCTACATCCTGCCGACGGCGTGGGCAATCATGAAGACCACTTCAGCGAAATACGAAACGACCTCGGACTGCCCGCCACCGAGACACGGGTGCCCTGGCAACTGGAGAACCCCGTCTTCTATCAGTCGTTCTTCAGCCATATCATCCGCGAACGCGAAAAGGAAGGAGTCGACTTCTGGTGGATTGACTGGCAGCAAGACCTCCTCAATCCCACCGTCAGCGGACTGAGCCAGACCTTCTGGCTAAACCACGTCTTCTACAACGACATGGCACAGAACAGGCAAGACCGTCGGCCCGTCATCTTCCACCGATGGGGCGGACTGGGCTCCCATCGCTATCCCATCGGCTTCTCGGGCGACACCTTTGCCACCTTTGGCACGCTGGCCTTCGAACCCTACTTCACGTCGACGGCCTCCAACGTCTGTTTCGGCTATTGGGGGCATGACCTCGGAGCCCACCTGCAGGTTGCCGACCCCGACCCAGAGCTCTACCTGCGATGGCTACAGTACGGAGTCTTCTCACCCATCTTCCGCACCCACGGTGCCAGCCAGGCCAACAACGAGCGGCGCATCTGGAAATACCCCAACTTCCCGTTGCTCCTCGATGCCGTCAACCTGCGCTACGAACTGACACCTTATATATATACATGCGCGCACGAGGCCTTCGAGACCGGGGTGAGCATCTGCCGGCCCCTCTACTATGAATATCCCGAGGACAACCGTTCCTATTCCAACGAAAGCGAATACTTCTTCGGTCCCGACATGCTCGTGGCACCAGTGTGCACGGCAGCCGAGGATGGCGAGCGGGCATCGCGCGACGTCTGGCTGCCCGAGGGCACATGGTATGACGTGTGCCGAAGCCGACTGCTACAGGGCGACATGGAGTTCACCGACCGCTACGCACAGGACGAGATACCTTATTTCGTGCGGGCTGGAAGCATCGTGCCTTGCAGTCCTGCCGTGAGCAACCTGAAGACCCCGACGGAAGGACTCCTGCTGAAAGTCTACCCGGGAGCCGACGGGACAGGCACACTCTACGAAGACGACGGCGACAGCCAGGCATATCTCCACGGGGCATTCTCGACGACATCATTCTCGCAGAGACGCCTCTCCGACCGTGTGATACTGACCATCGAGCCCCGCACGGGCACCTTCCCCGACATGCCCGCACAGCGCTCCTGGCAGGTGATGTTCTACGGGGTCCGCCAGCCCCTCACCGTCACGGTAGACGGAACAGCCACCGACGATTGGGAATACGATGCAGACAAAGAACTGCTGACCGTCAGCGTTCCTGCAGCATCATGCGATGTCCAGACAATGGTTGAGTATACCTGCGAACCCACCGTAGGCATCCACGACCCCGCCATCTCAACCCTCGACCCGCAGTCCTCAGACCTCAGCCCCATCTACGACCTCCAGGGGCGTCAGGTCAGCCAGCCATCATCCAACTCCCTGAACATCATTAACGGAAAGAAGACAATATGGAAAAAATGAAATACCAGCTCATCGTACTGCTCGCATGGCTCTGCACATCGGGTCTGTGGGCACAGAATATTGATAACCTGTGGATTACCGGCTCAGCCGTACCGGGCGGCATACAACAGCTCGAACGCTTTCCCAACCACCAGTTTAAGTTTGCCGGCACACTGCTGCCAGGCGAAGTGAAAGTCATGACCACCGCCGGACACGACAGCCAGACACAGTATCTCGTGCCACGCTACTACCAGTCGTATGTCGTCAACAACGGACTCGCCTATAAGCTGTCGGACAATGCCGACGAACCAGGATGGATCGTGACCTTCGAAGAAAACCGATATCGCTTCACCGTCGACACCTCCACACGAAAACTCAAAGGCGAACTCTTCCAGCCATGGGACGAACTCTTCATCGTAGGAGGCTGCGTAGAGTGCGGATGGGAGTCGTACGTCATGCTGCCCTTCAAACGCCAGAAAGACCAGCTGTGCACCTGGACGTGGACAGGAGAACTGCGTGAACACCCGGAAAACGTTGAGCCCAGACGCTTCAAAATCATGGGACAGAACGCATGGGACCCCAAGCAACTCCATCCCTTCACACAGGATGAGTCGCCACTCCAGACCACACAGCTCTGTACGGGCGGCGATGACAACAAGTGGCAGATACCCTCCGACGGATACTACCGGCTCACCGTCGACGTGTTCCGCGAAACCCTTCGGGCCGAATTCTTGGGAACTTCAGCCGACACCGAGACAGCCATACAGCAGCCCCAGAGAGTGGAGGACGGAAGAAACTCAGGAGTAATGACTCCCCTCTCCCCTTGGAGAGGAGTAGGGGGTGAGGCTTGGAAAGGCTCTAAACCAAAAGGCATCTACATCCTGAACGGGAAGAAAGTCATTCAAAAGTAAAATGGGTCGTTTAGGAGATTAAATCTATGATAATTCATGGAAAATTCATGTCGAATAAAAACACCTTAAACGTTTTTTTTAAAACGCGAATTACCGTGAATTGACCATGAATTGTTGCTTTCGGCCGACGAAGTGAAAAGTGAAAAGCAAAGCTATTGTCCTTTAACTCCCCAAAGCGAGCTAACTTCTTTAACTACCTTAACTTCAATAAAAGGTGAAAAAATGATAAAAATCACCGTTCGGCGCACCAGCCGGCTCTCCATGCGCATCGCCCAAAACGGCGATGTGCATGTCTCCGTACCCTATGGCGTCGGCAAGGCAGAAGTCATGCAGTTCATCGAAAAGAACAAAGCATGGATAGCAAAGGCACAGAAACGACGAAAGGAAAGCCTCCAGCAGCGCAGTGACTTCTATGCGCAGCTGCCCCTCGAGACCACCCTGCAGCGCGTGCAGGCCACACAGCGGCTCACACCACTCATCAAACAGTTAGTAGAACGCTATGCACAGCTCATGGGCGTTGAACCCAAACACATCACCTTCAAACCCACCATCTCGCGCTGGGGATGCTGCTACACCCGCACCGCCACGCTCTGCTTCAGCCTATACCTCCTGCTGTTGCCAGAGTGGTGCATCGAACACGTCGTCGTACACGAACTCGTCCATCTACTCGTGCCCAACCACAGTCCTGCCTTCTATGCCCTCATGGACCGATATTTCCCCCGATGGCGCGAAGCCAGAAAAACAACACAGATGATCTCACAAGGGGCACTGACGAAGCACAACTGACGTCAACCGCTCCCACCGTTTCTACCGAGACTAAGCACCGATTCTAAGCTCTCTTCCTGCGATTTGTAAGTATCGGAAAAGTAAAATTGACTTATACTGATATAGGTAGACACATTTAGTAACAATTAAAATGTGTAATATTTATGAGTAGAAGTCGTAAACAAATTAGTGAGGAATTCAAGTTGTCGGTAATCCGCGACTATTATTCATCAGGCATGAGCAAGAG
>JAFSRY010000069.1 GCA_017445845.1 Prevotella sp. | reverse complement strand
GCTTTTTGTTCCGGCGGCGACATGCATGTAAAGGGTCGTGGCGGGTATCTCGATGACGAGGGACGGCCGCGCCTGAGTGTCCTCGACGTGCAGATGCAGATCCGCCGTCTGCCCAAGCCCGTCATCGCCATGGTGAATGGCTATGCGATAGGCGGCGGCCATGTGCTCCATCTGGTCTGCGACCTTTCGATAGCCTCCGACAACGCCATCTTCGGTCAGACCGGACCGAAGGTAGGGTCGTTCGACGCGGGCTTCGGTGCGAGCTATCTGGCACGTTGTGTCGGTCAGAAAAAGGCGCGTGAGATATGGTTCCTGTGCCGTCAGTATTCCGCTCAGGAGGCTTTGCAGATGGGACTTGTCAACAAAGTCGTTCCGTTGGCATCGTTGGAGGATGAATGTGTCCTCTGGGCGGAAGAGATGATGGAACGTTCGCCGTTGGCACTGCGCATGATCAAGGACGGACTGAACGCCGAACTCGACGGACAGGCAGGCATCCAGCAGTTGGCAGGTGATGCCACGATGCTCTATTACTTCCTCGACGAAGCCCAAGAGGGTGGCCGTGCTTTCTTGGAGAAGCGAAAGCCCGACTTCGACCAGTTTCCCCAACTGCCATAGCAAGGCGCATAATAGCAAGCGATGAAGATTGACATTGAGGAGCGTATGCTCCATTTTAAACAGCCTGCAGGCACCTCGCGCGGTGTCTATACCGAGCGGCGCCTGTGGCTTGTGACCATGACCGACGGCGACCGCCGTGGAGTAGGGGAGTGTGCGCCGCTGCCGAAGCTCAGCTGCGACGACCTTCCCGATTACGGCCGCCTGTTGCGGAAGGTATGTCGGCAGGTGGAAGAGAGTGGGCGCATTGACACCGAAGCCCTGCGCCCCTATCCCTCGATGCTCTTCGGACTGGAGACGGCGTGGCGCCATCTGCACCGTGGCGACCGTCTTTTCGATACACCCTTTGCCCGCGGTGAGGCAGGCATCCGCATCAACGGTCTGGTGTGGATGGGTACATATAAAGAAATGTACGCGCGCATCCGTGCGAAACTGGAGGCTGGCTTCCATTGCATCAAACTGAAAATAGGAGCCATCGACTTCGACGAGGAACTCTCGCTGATTCGTTTCATCCGCGGTGAGTTCCCGAAGGAACAGGTGGAGTTGCGTGTCGATGCCAACGGAGCCTTCCGTCCAGAAGAAGCACCGGAACGCCTGCGGCTGTTAGCCCGATATGGCCTTCATTCCATTGAACAACCCATCCGTGCCGGTCAATGGGAGGCGATGGCGGCATTGTGCCGACAGACACCGCTGCCGATTGCGCTCGACGAAGAACTCATCGGTGTCAACGCCCCTCAAGAGAAAGCACGCCTCTTAGACGCCATCCAACCCCAATACATCATTCTGAAACCCTCCCTGCACGGAGGCATGGCAGGCTGTCGTGAGTGGATAGCGATGGCGGCCGAACGCGGCATCGGCTCTTGGCTTACGTCGGCTTTGGAAAGCAACATAGGCCTGAACGCCATTGCCCAGTTCTGCTCCGATGTCTACGGGTCGACTGAGATGCCGCAGGGACTGGGCACAGGCCAGCTATTCACCGATAACATTCCGATGCCTTTGGAAATCAGAGGGGAACGACTATGGATTTGCAGACATTCCTGACCGACTGGCACAATGACAATCCGCGGCTGCTGGTCCACACCAGCGGTTCGACGGGTCAGCCCAAACCGCTGTGGGTGGAGAAGCGGCGCATGGAGGCGTCGGCGCGCATGACCTGTGCGTTCTTAGGCCTTCAGCCCGGTGACAGCGCCCTGCTCTGTCTGCCCCTCGACTACATCGCCGGAAAAATGATGGTCGTCCGTTCCGAAGTAGGAGGACTGAAACTGACAACCGTTGACCCCACCGGCCATCCCCTCGCCGGCCTTTCTCCCCAAGAAAAGCCCTTCGCACTCGTCGCAATGGTGCCCCTTCAGGTCTACAACACGCTACAGGTGCCCGAAGAAACGGCACTCCTGCGGCAGGTACGCCACCTCATCATCGGCGGCGGTGCTGTCGACGACGCACTGGCCGACGCGCTGAAGGATTTTCCCAATGCCGTCTGGAGCACCTATGGCATGACCGAGACGCTCTCGCATATCGCCTTGCGCCGTCTGAGCGGACCGCAGGCCAGCCCGTGGTACGAACCCTTTGACGGTGTCAGCCTGAGCCTCAGTGCCGACGGCTGTCTGGTCATCAGTGCCCCTCATGTGTGTGCCGACGTGCTGACGACCAACGACCGTGCCGAAATCCATAGCGACGGCCGTCGCTTCCGCATCCTTGGCCGCCGCGACAACGTGGTTTGCTCCGGCGGACTGAAAATTCAGATTGAAGAGGTCGAACAGATGTTGCGCCGACATACTGATGTACCCTTCCTCGTCACCCGCTGTCCCGACCCACGGCTGGGTGAGGCCCTCGTCCTGCTGGCCGAAACCACCGACACCGAAGGCCTCAAAGCCCTCTGCACGACCGTGCTCCCGAAGTATTGGCAGCCGCGCTATTGCCTGACTGTCAAACGATTACCGCTTACCGAAACTGGCAAACCTGCCCGATCTGAGGCACAAGTCTTAGCATTGTCACTTGTATCAAGCACAGGTAAGCCTGTTAACAAGCACAGATAAGCCTGTTAACAAGCACAGTTAAGCCTGTTATCAAGCATTGATAATCCAATGATCAGTGCTTGTTAATAGGCGTATCAAAATGCGATGACATGTATGTCAAAAACTTCTGACATGCCTGTAAAGCAGTTTTGGCTTAACGAACTCTTATAATCGCCACGTTCATTGATATTTTTCGTTGTTTTGTTTGGCGCTTTGGGGGAAAAGCCGTAACTTTGCAGCAATAAACTATCAGCTAAATATGAAGTTAAGACAATTATTCCTTCTCGGCCTGCTGGGCATCGTCATACAGCTGCAGGCCATCACACCCACAGGCAAAGGTTGGCGT
>JAFSRY010000068.1 GCA_017445845.1 Prevotella sp. | reverse complement strand
GGGAGAAATACTGATACGGAAACGACCGGCCTTCAGCAGGGTGTTATTCTCGTCGAACGAACCACTGCGGGACAGATAAAACAGGACGTCGCCGTCTTCCATCCACACATTCATACCCACGTCGCCACCACCACAAGGCATGGACTCCGACGAGTTCTTGCTCGGCGTAGTCCACTCGTAGTCCTTGGGCTGGCTCCATACAGACAGACATGTTGCCCATAATGCGACTAACAGCAAATACTTTTTCATACATTAAAAGGACGAACAAGCCTGTGCTTTGCACCCAAAAGAGCTACTGAGCCAAGGCATCAAACAGGCGGTCGAGGGCTTCGTCAGCGTTTTTGCTCTCATTGAGCAGGGTAACGAACTTGGAGCCGATGATGGCACCGGCAGCGTTGTCCTGTGCAGCCTTCAGCGTCTGTTGGTTGCTGATGCCGAAGCCAATCATACGCGGATTGCGCAGATGCATGGCGTCGATGCGGCGGAAATACTCCTGTTTCTGCTCGTCGAAACTCTTCTGCGTACCCGTGATAGATGCCGAGCTGACCATATAAATGAAACCATCAGTATGGTCATCAATGAAGCGGATGCGGTCGTCGCTGGTCTCAGGAGTAATCAGCATAATGATGCGCAGGTCGTACTTATCGGCTACGGGCTTGACGATGTTCAGATAGTCGTCGAAAGGCAGATCAGGGATGATAGCACCGCTGACACCGCTCTCTACGCAACTCTGGCAGAACGCTTCGATGCCGTAGTGCAGAATGGGGTTGAGGTAGCCCATGAGGATGAGGGGGATGGTTACTTCGTCCTTGATAGATTTCAGTTGATCGAAAATCAACTGCACGGTCATGCCGTTCTTGAGGGCCTGGGTGGCGGCGGATTGAATGACGGGGCCGTCGGCGAGGGGGTCGCTGAAGGGAATGCCGACCTCGATAAAGTCGATGCCTCGGCGCTGCATGGTGAGGATGACGTCGCCTATACTTTCAAGTGTCGGACAGCCGGCACAGAAGTAGAGAGAGAGGAATTTTTTGTCGCCACGATTGGCGAAGAGGGTATTGATTTTATTCATAGTCGTATTTCTTTAATGAATTCTTTGAGTTTGTTGATGTCTTTGAGGGCGGGGGCGGTCTCGAAGCGGGAGTTGAGGTCGATGCCGATGCACTTGGGGTGATGGAAAGCACGAATGCGCTCGGCGTCGTCGGGACCGATGCCGCCGGAGAGAAGGAAGGGGGACTCGCCGACATAATCGGCGAGCACAGTCCAGTCGAACTGCTGGCCGTTGCCACCGACGGACGGGCCCTTGGTGTCGAAGAGAAAATAATCTACGATGCCTTCATAGGGTTTGGTGATTTCTAAATCCTCTGTTGTGGCGATGTTAAAGGCCTTGATAAGGCGGGGGACTGCGGCAAAACCGCAGTCAACAAAGCTACGCTGGAACTGGCGGATGAAGGCAGGGCTTTCGTGACCATGAAGCTGGACGATGTCGAGTGCATAGTCGGCGACGTGCTGGCGAATATCGTCAATGGAGGCATCGACGAAGACTCCGACACGCTTGCACTTCGTAGGCAGATAGGCGGGACGCTCGCTGACGTAACGACTGGACTTCGGCCAGAAGATGAAGCCCATCCAGTCAATACAGAGCGCCTCGACGGCACGGATGTTGTCGGCATCGCGCATGCCGCAGACCTTTATCAATTTACTATTTGACAATTTACTATTTACAATTTATTTGTTGAATGAAATCATTTAATGTCTTGCCGGGGTCATCGGTCTTCATGAAGGTCTCGCCGATGAGGAAGCCGCGGAAACCGGCTTCACGCAGTTCGCGGATGGTCTGCGGATTGCTGATGCCGCTCTCGCTGACCTTCACAGCGTCTTTCGGAAGGCGGTCGGCGAGGCGGAAGCTGTTCTCCACGTCGGTGACGAAGGAGCCGAGGTTGCGGTTGTTGATGCCACACATGTCGGGCCCCAATTCGGCATATTCCAGTTCGCGCTCGTCGTGCATCTCGAGCAGTACCTCAAGTCCCAACGAATGGGCCTTGTCCATCAGTTGCTTACATTCCGCCTTGCTGAGGCAGGCGGCGATGAGGAGGACGGCGGAGGCGCCGCAGAGGGCGGCTTCGTAGAGCTGCATCTCGTCGATGACGAAGTTCTTATATAATATAGGTATCGTCACACCCGACTGTCGGGCGGCGCGGATGAAGTCGTCGTGCCCGCCGAAGTAGTCCTTGTCGGTGAGGATGCTCAGTGCAGTGGCACCATTCTGCTGATAACACAGCGGGATGATGTCGGCTCTTCCCTCCTCTTTGATCCATCCTTTCGACGGTGACTTGCGCTTAAACTCAGCGATGATACCCGTCAGACTCTGGAGCAGGGTCTGCCTGAGCGACGCCTTCTTGGCCCGCATCCGCTCCAGTTCCTCGCGCTTGTGCGCTACAATCTCTTGCAAAATATCTCTCATGAGTTCAGTTCTACGAATTTCTTGAACGTGCGGAGGGCGGCGCCGGAGTCGATGGACTCGCGGGCGATGGCGATGCACTCCTCGATGCTCTTCTCGCCCTTCTCCAGCACTTGAATGCCGAAGGCGGCGTTGGCGAGGACGATGTTCTTCTGTGCGGGCAGGGCGCGGTTCTCGAGGACGGCGTCGAAGATGGCTGCGGCTTCTTCCTCAGTAGCGCCACCCACCAGTTCTTCGGGTTTGGCGATGTCGAAGCCGAGGTCCTTCGGCGAGAAGATGCGTTCGTAGTCCTTGGTGGTGACCTTGAAGTCGCCGGTGAGGGAGATTTCGTCGTAGCCGTCGATGGAGTTGACGATGCCGTAGTCGATGCCGATGCGCTGGTAGACCTGGTGGTAGAGGCGCATCTGGTCGAGGTTGGCGACGCCGAGCAACTGGCACTGGGGCTGAGAGGGATTGACCAGCGGGCCTAAAAGGTTGAAGATGGTGGGGAATTGGAGGGCCTTGCGGATGGGGCCGACGAACTTCATGGCGCGGGCGAAGAGCTGGGCGTGGAGGTAGACGATGCCGGCCTCGTCGAGCGAACGGTTCAGGCGGTCGATGTCGTCGGTGAACTGGATGCCGTGATGGGCAATGACGTTTGAAGCGCCTGATACAGAGGTGGCGGCGTAGTTGCCGTGCTTGGCGACTTTGTAGCCGGCGCCAGCGATGACGAAGCAGGCGGTGGTGGAGATGTTGAAGGTGTTCTTGCGGTCGCCGCCGGTGCCGACGACGTCGATGTAGCGGTCGGCGTTGAGCAGGGCGGGAACGCCCGTTTCCAGAATACCGTCGCGGAAGCCGAGCAGTTCGTCGACGGTGACGCCGCGCATCTGCAGGGCGGTGAGCAGGGCTGTGATCTGCTCGGTGGGGTACTCACTCTGAGTGATGCCAATCAGAATGTTCTTCATTTCTTCACGGGATAGTTCCTCGTGGTTGAGCATCCGGTTGAGGATGTCTTTCATTCTTTGACCAGGGGTCAAGGTGTGGCTTTGCAATGTCTGTGCCATATCTTTTGTTTTATTAATTTTGATGTCGTTTTTGGTTAATGCGCATTATTTGGTCCCGTAATGCGCATTATTTGCCTCGATAATGCGCATGAATAATTTCGTTTATGCGCGTAGATGATTTCGTTTACGCGCGTAGATGATTTTAACGATGTGCATGGGCTATAGGAACAGCCAGTTTTGCAGCATTTTCCTGCCCTCGGGAGTGAGGACGCTTTCGGGGTGGAACTGGATGCCGCGCACGTTCAGCGTCTTATGGCGCAATGCCATAATCTGGCCCTCGTCGCTGACGGCGGTCACCTCGAGGCAGTCGGGCAGACCGTCCTTCGAGACCACCCACGAGTGATAGCGCCCGATGGTGATGTCGCGCTCGATGCCGCTGAAGATGGGGTCGTCGGCAATGATGTGACAGGGCGTCGCAACCCCGTGGAACACGTCACTGAGGTTCTCGAGCTTACCGCCAAAGGCCTCTCCAATGGCCTGATGGCCGAGGCAGACACCGAGGATGGGTTTGCGGCCGGCGTATGCCTTGATGACATCCAGCAGCAGGCCCGCCTCAGAGGGGATGCCAGGCCCAGGCGAAAGGATAATCTTACTGTATGTCTCGATTTCGTCGAGACTAAACTGGTCGTTACGCACGACGGTGACCTCTGCGCCCAACTCCTTCACTAAATGACTCAGGTTATACGTAAACGAGTCGTAATTGTCTATGATTACTATTTTCATAATGCTTCCGCTTTTTCTATGGCCTTACGCAGGGCCCCCAGTTTATTATTCACTTCCTGTAATTCATACTCTACATCGCTCTTGGCCACGATGCCGCCGCCTGCCTGGAACCAGAGTTCGCCATTACGTGAGACAAACGTGCGGATGGTGATGGCCTGATTCAGCGAACCGTCCAGTCCGATGATGCCGATGCAACCGCCATAAGCACCACGGTTGTGCGGCTCGTACTCCGAGATGAGCTGCATGGCGCGAACCTTAGGTGCACCAGAGAGTGTGCCGGCAGGGAAGGTGTCGATAAATGCCTTGATGGGATCAGCACCCTTGTCGAGGTCACCGCTGACACGGCTCACAAGATGGATGACATGCGAGTAATACTGCAGGTCTTTATAGAAGTCAACCTTCACACCATGACAGTTTCTCGACAGGTCGTTACGCGCCAAGTCAACCAACATCACATGTTCGGCATTCTCTTTGGGATCGTTACGCAGGTATTCTGCGCCCCTGCGGTCTGCCTCTGCATCACCTGTCCTCTTGGTTGTTCCTGCAATCGGATCAATATAAGCCTTGTATGCTTTTGACTTTTGGCTATTAGCTATTGGCTCAATACGACAGTGGGTTTCTGGGCTTGAACCAAAGATACGGAAACCGCCGAAGTCAAAGTAGAACAGATAGGGCGAGGGATTGATACTCCTTAAAGCCCGATAGAGTTTGAAGTCGTCGCCTTCATATTTCTGGATGAATCGGCGCGACAGCACAATCTGGAACACATCGCCACGTAGACAGTGCTGGATGCCCTTGCGGATATTCGCCCTGTGCTCATCGTCGGTCAGCGTACTTCTGACATCGCCAACAGGATGGAAGTCGTAAGCCTTCACATTGGCCTTGTTCATAGCCTTCAGTACAGCGTCGATGTCGGTGGCATCACCTAGTGTCACCACCTTCAACATATTGTTATGATGGTCGAACTCAATTACCACCTTATAAAATATATAGAGCACGTCGGGCGCATCATTCTTCGTCTGTGTCTCATCCTTAACTGCGATATCCTCGAAATAGCGTACAGCATTGAAGCTGGTGTAACCAAAGAGACCGCAGACGGCAGCATCATCGCCTGTTACTTCTATGCGGTCGATGAGGGCATGGATAGCCTTGTCCGAGCGGTAGTCCTTGTTCACCTCGTGCTGGAACGTGCTACCATCAGGATAATTGATGGTAGCCATACCGTGTCCGATAGCCACGCTGGCGATGGGATTGATACCAATGAACGATCGCGAGTTGTTCGCATCATGATAGTCCGAACTTTCCATCAGTGCGCTCTGCGGATAGAGGTCGCGCAGTCGCATATAGACACCAACAGGCGTATAGAGGTCGGCGAGAATGGTCTTCGACACGGTGGTATAGGCCCACCCAAGCCCTCCCGAGG
>JAFSRY010000067.1 GCA_017445845.1 Prevotella sp. | reverse complement strand
TACGAATTAGAGACCTAAAGTTCTCCTTCATCCTGTATTTCAGATGTAGCCATCTGCTTTTGTCCATCTTCAGACATTCCTCAAATCCCCTGATTTGCAACGATTTTTCCGCTTTTCTCCTCTTTTGTTACCCAACCACCGCTTTAGCTGAGTAAAATCGCCGATTTTACTCAGCAAAATCGGCGATTTTACAACACCACTTCTTAGTATCGGCATCAGCGAAGCTTACAACCGTGATGAACGGTTCTTGTAACCGGCTCATTCTCTGCTACTTACAGACAGCGTCTAAAAAAGCTTTCATTTTCCTCGATTTTCGGCCCAAAATTCAGCCGATTGCCGGCTTCGTCCAGATTTTTCACCCTATTCGTAAAAATATTTCCTATTTTTTAACATTTCGGGCGCAAGGGTTCGATAGGGGCGAATGAAAAAAAAGATGGGTTAATTTTTTGCCAAAAGAAATAAAATGCTTACCTTTGTCATTCTCTGGATAAAAACAGGAGACAAGAACAGTAGAAACAGGAATTATGGCTGTAAAAGATAAAGGACTCACCCCGATGATGAAGCAGTTTTTCTCGCTGAAGGAGAAGCATCCCGACGCGTTGCTGCTGTTCCGTTGCGGTGACTTCTATGAGACCTACTGCGATGATGCCGTGGCAGCGGCGAAGATACTGGGCATCACGCTCACCCGGAGGAACAACGGCGGGTCGGCGGCAACGACGGAGATGGCAGGCTTTCCCTATCATGCCCTCGACACCTATCTGCCGAAACTCATCCGGGCAGGGCGGCGTGTGGCCATCTGCGACCAGCTGGAAGACCCGAAGCTGACGAAGACCCTTGTCAAGCGCGGCATCACCGAACTCGTCACGCCAGGTGTGGCGATGAGCGACAATGTGCTCTCCTACAAAGAGAATAACTTCCTGGCTGCCGTCCACTTCGGCAAGGGTGCCTGTGGCGTTGCCTTCCTCGACATCTCCACGGGAGAGTTCCTCACCGGCGAGGGCACCTACGACTATGTAGAGAAACTGCTCGGCAACTTCCAACCGAAGGAGGTGCTCTACGACCGTGCCGCGAAGCGCGAGTTTGAACAGTTCTTCGGCACCCGCTACTGTGTGTATGAACTCGACGACTGGGTGTTTACCGAACAGACGGCCCGGCAGAAGCTGCTGAAGCACTTCGGCACAAAGACGCTGAAGGGCTTCGGCGTGGAACACCTGAAGAATGGTATCATTGCCTCGGGTGCCGTCATGCAGTACCTGGAGCTGACGCAACACGCCCAGATAGGCCATATCACGCGGCTGTCGCGCATTGAAGAGGAACGCTATGTGCGACTCGACAAGTTCACCATCCGTTCGCTCGAGCTGGTGGCTCCGATGAACGAAGGCGGTGAGTCGCTGCTCAGCGTCATCGACCGTACGACGACACCGATGGGCGGCCGTATGCTTCGCCGGTGGGTGGTGTTTCCGCTGAACGACGTGAAGGCCATCGAGCAGCGCCTTGACATCGTGGAGTATTTCTTTCGCCAGCCCGACTTCCGTGACGTCGTCAACGAACAACTGCACCGCATCGGCGACCTGGAGCGCATCATCTCTAAGGTGGCAGTGGGTCGCGTTTCGCCGCGCGAGATGTTGCAGCTGAAGGTGGCACTCACCGCCCTGCAGCCCGTGAAGGCTGCCTGTCTGGCTGCCGACAACGAGAGTCTGCGCCGGTTGGGTGAACAGCTGGACGTCTGCGAGGAACTGCGCGACCGCATCGACAAGGAGGTGCATCACGACCCGCCGGCCGTCATCAGCAAGGGCGACTTCATTGCCGACGGCTACTCGGAGGAACTCGACGAGCTGCGCAGTATCTCGCGCCACGGCAAAGAGTACCTCATGCACATCCAGGAGCGAGAGATAGAACAGACCGGCATACAGTCGCTGAAGGTAGGCTATAATAACGTCTTCGGCTACTATCTGGAAGTAAGGAACACCTACAAGGACCTGGTGCCGCAGGACTGGATACGCAAGCAGACGCTGGCGCAGGCCGAGCGATACATCACGCAGGAACTGAAGGAATACGAAGAGAAGATACTCGGTGCCGAGGAGAAGATACAGTCGCTGGAAGAACGACTGTTCAGTGAACTCATCGTCTATGCCCAGCAGTTCATCACCCCCGTGCAGGCCGATGCCAACGTCATTGCACACGTCGACTGCCTGCTTTCGTTTGCAAAGGCTGCCGAGGAGAACCGTTACGTCAGACCCACTGTCGACGAGACGACGGTGCTCGACATCCATCAGGGGCGCCACCCTGTCATCGAGACGCAGCTGCCGCTGGGCGAACGCTATGTGCCCAACGATGTCTACCTGGACACCGAGAAGCAACAAATCATCATCATCACCGGTCCGAATATGTCGGGTAAGTCGGCATTGCTCCGACAGACAGCCCTCATCACGCTGATGGCACAGATAGGATGCTTCGTGCCTGCCGAGAGTGCCCACATCGGGCTGGTAGACAAGATCTTCACCCGTGTCGGTGCCTCCGACAACATCTCGCTGGGCGAGTCGACGTTCATGGTCGAGATGACAGAGGCTGCCAACATATTAAATAATGTGTCGCCACGGTCACTCGTCCTCTTCGACGAGCTGGGCCGCGGCACATCAACCTACGACGGCATCTCCATAGCGTGGGCCATCGTGGAGTACCTGCACGAACAGCCGAAGGCACAGGCCCGCACGCTCTTTGCCACCCACTACCACGAGCTGAACGAAATGGAGAAGAACTTCCGGCGCATCAAGAACTATAACGTGTCGGTGCGCGAGAAAGACGGAAAAGTCATCTTCCTGCGCAAACTCGAGCGCGGCGGCTCGGAGCACTCCTTCGGTATCCATGTGGCTGAGATTGCCGGTATGCCCAAGAGCATCGTCAAGCGGGCCAATGTCGTGCTGAAACAGCTGGAGAGCGAAAACTCCGAGGTCGGTGCCGTTGGCAAGCCCAATGCACAGGCCATCGATGCCTCGCGCGAGGGAATGCAGCTGTCGTTCTATCAGTTGGACGACCCCGTGCTCTGCCAGATACGCGACGAGATACTCGGTCTCGACATCAACAACCTCACACCCGTCGAGGCACTGAACAAGCTAAACGATATAAAGAAAATAGTAAAAGGGGGAAGTTAGAAGCCCCAAGTAAAAACAAAAAACTATGAGACTGAAAAAAACAAAAAGGGTATGGACCTTCGTCTTGGCAATGGCTGCCATCATGCCCACAACCGCCCAGACCACCCTCACTCCCACTCGCGAGTGGCAGGAGATAGGCGGACGTTATGCTTCTGCCGTCGTCGCAGACCTCAACAACGACGGCTATTGTGACATGGTCTATGGCGGCACCGGCACCGGAGTGACCTATTATGCCGGTTCGCAAGACTACGAACGCTATCGCACAACGCATGTGCTCACCTACAGGCCCGTCTCAAAGCAATGGAACATTCCCGGTTACCTCGGACCCGAATATTTCGACGAGCAGCTGGTCATCAATGTCGGCGACCGCCCGAGCCTGTCGGCGTGCGACATCAACCGCGACGGCATTATGGACATCGTGGCCTTTGAACAGTCGGGCGTGAATGCCAGCGACAAGCCTATGCTCGACCACGTCAGCCAAAAGGGTGTCTTCATCGGACGTGGCGACGGCAACTTCGACCAGGCTGAGCTGACCTTCGTCGATGCCAATGGAGAGAAGGCAGACTTCGACCTGCGCAACATTCTCTCGGCCGACGTAGCCGACTTCAATGGCGACGGACTCATCGACATTGTCGGCATTGGCTATCAGAAGAAAGGCGCCAGCCCGCGAAAGTATGCCACTGCCAACGTCGTGCTCTTCAACCGTGGCGGCGGCGTCTTCGAGGTGTCGCGGTTCTTCAGCGACCCTTATGTCAAAGACTATGGCCAGGCAGGGGTCGACTACCACTTCCAACAGGGACAGGTGCAGGTCTACGACTTCAACAACGACGGCTTGCCCGACTTCTTCGTCAATGCCCAGTCTGACGACCGCTCGGTGTTAGGCGTGCGCATCGATACCAGCACCCACTTCTCCGACCTCTTCCTCAACGACCCCGCCCATCCCGGGCAGTTCCGCCAGCAACGCCTCTTCGATCCGATGGTCTTCACACCGATGTCGGAAGGTGGCATTGCCGTGGCCGACTTCACGGGCGACGGTGTGGCCGACATCTTCTACTCGGGATGGACAGGCGTCAACCGAGGCAGCTATGTGTGGGGCGTGAAGCAGCTGACCATCAACGGCGACGGCACCCTGACCTTCACCGAACTCGGCCACGAGGGCATTGAGGAGATGCGCAACCAGAACAGTACCAATACTCAGTATATGGCCTACGACTGGGACGGCGACGGAAACTTCGACATCATCAATGCCGGACTGTCGACCCGACTGAACACCCAGACCTGCTTCATCAGCACGGGCAACGGAGAGGGTGGCTTTACCAATGCCTACCGTCTGGCGGGCTATTCCGAAGGCTGCACCGCCATCCTTGACTGGAACGGCGATGGCGTCGGCGACTACGTCATGATCGGTCAAACCGACGACGACACATTCTTCAAGACCGACGGCGAGACGCGCACCTTCGTGGCAACGGTCAACCCCAACGGCAGTGCCGCACGCCCCGATGCTCCGACGCTGCAACAGCCGAAGGTAGAAGGCGACGTGGTGACCATCGGTTGGACTGCCGCTGCCTCGTCGAAGCCCAACGTCACCTATGAATACTTCGTGAGAGACGCTCAGGGCACCATCGTCTGTGGCGGCAATGCCTTCGTCGGCGGTGAGAAGGATGGTAAGCGAAAGGTCAGCCAGCCAGGTAATGCCTTCAACGCCAAGAGCATCCGGCTGACACTGCCCAACGGCACCTATACCTATGGTGTTCAGACCGTGAATGCGCGTCTCGACGGCTCTGCCTTTGCCACGGGAACGTTTACCGTCACCAACAGCGCGCAGGAAACGGCCGATGCCACCATCCCCGTGAAGGTCTATTCGATAGAAAACGAAGAGGGCTGTTCGTATGCCGGACCCGTCATCGACCGCGATGCTCCCGACCCCACTGTTATCCGTGGCGACGACGGCTACTACTATCTCTTCTCGACGGAGGTCATCCACAATGTGCCCATCTACCGTTCGAAGAACCTCATCGACTGGCGCTATATCGGAACGGCCTTCAACGACAACACCCGTCCGTCGTTTGTAAAGGATGCCGCCATCTGGGCTCCCGATGTACAGCGCTTCGGCGACACCTACTATCTCTATGTGTCGATGTCGAGGTGGGGCGGCACATGGGACTGCGGCATCGGCGTGGCCAATGCCACGAAACCCTATGGACCCTATCGAAACACGAAGAAGCTCTTCATCAGCAGTGAGATTGGTGTGGAAAACTCCATCGACCCCTTCGCCATCGAGGATGAAGGAAAGAAATACCTCTTCTGGGGCTCCTTCCACGGCATCTATGGCATCGAACTCACCGACGACGGCATGGACGTGGCCGAAGATGCCAAGCCGCGACGCATTGCAGGAGGACTCACCGAGGGCACCTATATCATCAAACGAAACGGCTACTACTATCTCATCGGCTCGGCTGGTGCGTGCTGCGAAGGAAAAAATTCAACCTACCGGCTGGTCGTGGCACGATCCGAAAAACTCTTCGGTCCCTATGTCGACAAGTTGGGAGGCTATGCGACGAACGATGCCTTCTCGAACCTGCTCTTCCGTAATGCCGATGTCATCGGACCTGGTCACAACGCCAACTTCGTGAAGGACGATGCAGGCCAATACTGGATGCTCTATCATGGTTACGATGCCAGCGATGTAGACGCCGGCAGAAAGGTTTATCTCTCGCGCATCGAATGGGATGAAGAGGGATGGCCATATGTACGCAATGTGCAGCCGACGACCAGTGACGGCTGTCCGCTGATAGGCGATAAATATGCAGGCATCAGCTCACCCGCTGCACCCGATGCCTCTGGCGACGAGAAAGTGTCGGTATATCCGCACATGGTGAAGCGTGACATCACCATCACCCATGCCGGCGGAGAGCCTTTCAGCTATCAGCTGGTCAACCTCAACGGAACGCCCATCGCCACGGGCAAGGCTACGGGTCAGGCTACCGTCGACCTCTATGCCGTTCCCACCGGAATGTATATCGTCACCGTGCGCAGTGCCTCCGGCATCCACACCGATAAAGTCATCAGGTATTAATAATAAGTAATTAGAAATTAGTAATGAGTAATTATGATAACCCCTGCCGGATTAAGTATCCGTATGTAAGGTTTTCCAACGGAAAATGTAATCATAATTGCTTATTACTAATTACTAATTGATTTCTCATTAGTAATGAACGTTTGTGTTTTTTGCTCAGCCAACAACAACATCGCACCGGAGTATTTTGAACTGACGCGCCAACTCGGCAGATGGTGTGCCGACAACGGTCACCATGTCATCTTCGGAGGTACCAACCAGGGACTCATGGAATGTCTGGCCGAAGAAGCCTTTCGTGCTGGCGGACATGTGGTGGGAGTCATACCACAAATTGTGGAGCGCGGCGGCAGAACATCGCCTCATGTCCACACACATATCCTCACCAACGACCTTAACGACCGCAAGGCAATCATGATAGAGCGCGCCGATGCCATCGTGGCACTGCCTGGTGGCGTGGGGACGCTCGACGAGGTGTTCACGGTGTTGTCGGCAGCATCCATCGGCTATCACCACAAGCGCGTCATCCTCTTTAACATGGACGGTTTCTGGAACAAGCTCATCGAGCTGATGGACGACCTGCAGCAGCGCGGCATGATACGCGGACAATGGACCGAACAACTGCTCGTTGCCGACAACTTTGAAGAAGTTACAAACCTTATCACCTTAATGTCTAATGCCTAACTATCAACAGCTAACGCCATGACCGTCCTCACCATCATCCCCATCTTCTTCATCGGCTTCTCCGTTGCCTGGTATGCCGTCAGGGCCGAAGAACTGCTGCGGCGAAAAGAAGCCTCGCGCCTGCAGCGCTTCCTGGGATATGTGTTCATTTGGTGGGCCCTGTCGACCTTGAAGGATTTAGTCACCTATATCCCTGCCTTCGACCCTGATGCCATCCTCCTTCATGTATACTATATCGACGGGTGCGGAGCTATCACCTTTGCCGTGATTTTCATGGAACTGGTGAAACCGGGGTGGGTGACCTTGCGCAAAGTACTATACATGCTCATCCCCTTCCTACTGTTCTTCGGGCTTCACCTGGTGGCAGGAAGTCAACTGTTAGATGCGGCATTCACTTTTTTCTTCGTCGCCTTTGCCTTCGCTGCCCTTGTCACAGCGATTGTGAGTACGCCTGGCTACGAGCGTGACATTCGTGACAGTTACTCTAATCTCGAAGATGTCGACATCTCATGGATGTGGCTCATCATAGGCCTTTTCACTGCTATCCAACTCATCTGGTGGGCTGTTTCGCGAAAGAATGATGTGTGGGCAAACTCTTTCTACTATCTCTCTTCGCTCATCTGCTGGCATCTTACCATGCGGAATATCAACCGAATGCGTACCTATCGCCTGGCGGAACATGCCAGCGAAGGTGTCGCCGTACAGAAGCGTTACACCGCCAATCTCGACGGAAAACTCGAACAACTCATGGAACAGGAACAACTATACCTGAACCCCGACCTGACGCTGGCTGACCTTGTGCAGCGACTCGGTACCAACCGTACCTATCTCTCTGATTACATTTCCCGACAGCTTGGCACGACCTTCTACGACTATGTCAACCGGCTGCGTATTGAGCGAAGTGTCATACCCATGATGAAAAGCCACGAGAACTATACGCTTGAGCACATGGCAGAGCAGGCGGGTTTCAAGAGCGTGGCCACTTTCCGACGGGCGTTCAAAAAACTAACGGGCATACTGCCCAGCGAATACATGCTGGGCACAAGGGAGGAGCAATGAAACAAAAAGGCGACATCAAGTAAGAAAATAGCGTCATTTTGTCAGAAAGTAACATCTAAAGTCCCCGGCTTCTTGGCCGGGACTTTTCTTTTTGCTACTTTTGCACCCATAAGAACTAAGACTTACACTAAAAAGCTGTTCCGCCACCTTGTCTTCTCACGAAAGAAATGAGGTGGCGGCATTTATTTGTCGGATGACAGGAACCAAGTGATGACAGGAGTACGAAAAAACGGTATAATCTTGCAAATCGAAAGTTTTTTTTATTTTTCCTTGGCTGGTTGGTGTTATTTTGGGAAAATATTTGTAATTTTGCCACGGTTTTCAACATAACACAATAATAAATAATATGAGTAAGACTTTGAAGAAGGTGCTCGTGCTGGGTTCAGGGGCACTGAAAATCGGGCAGGCGGGCGAGTTTGACTACTCGGGTTCGCAGGCACTGAAAGCATTGCGTGAAGAGGGTATCTTTTCCGTGTTAGTCAATCCAAACATCGCCACTATCCAAACGTCTGAGGGCATTGCCGACAAAGTTTACTTTCAACCGGTGACGCCCTTTTTCGTATCCGAAATTATTAAGAAGGAACGCCCCGACGGCATCCTCTTGGCTTTCGGTGGACAGACGGCGCTGAACTGTGGCACGGAGCTTTATCAGTCGGGCGTACTCAAGGAGTATGGCGTTGAGGTGCTGGGCACCTCTGTCGAAGCCATCATGAACACGGAGGACCGCGACCTCTTCGTACGCAAACTCGACGAGGTGGGACTGAAGACACCGGTCTCTCATGCCGTCGAGTCGATGGACGACGCCCTGCGGGCCGCACGCGAGATTGGCTTCCCCATCATGATTCGCTCAGCCTATGCACTGGGGGGCCTGGGCTCTGGCATCTGTCCCGATGAGAAGACGTTCCGCGAAATAGCCGAAAGTGCCTTTACCTTCGCTCCTCAGATTCTTGTGGAAGAAAGTCTGAAAGGATGGAAAGAGATAGAGTTTGAATGTATCCGCGACAAGAACGACCACTGCTTCACGGTGGCTTCGATGGAGAACTTCGACCCTCTCGGCATCCATACCGGTGAGTCTATCGTCGTGGCTCCCACCTGTTCGCTCACCGAGGAACAGGTGAAGATGCTGCAGGACATCACCATCCATTGCGTACGTCATCTGAACATTGTGGGTGAGTGTAACATCCAGTTTGCCTTCAACGCTCAGACCAACGACTACCGCATCATCGAAATCAATGCCCGTCTGTCGCGGTCGTCGGCATTGGCCTCGAAGGCAACGGGCTATCCGCTGGCCTTTGTGGCTGCGAAGATTGCCTTGGGCTATACGCTCGACCAGATTGGTGAGATGGGAACGCCTCAGTCGGCTTATGTCGCCCCGTCGCTCGACTACATGATTTGTAAAATACCCCGTTGGGACCTCAACAAGTTCATAGGTGTGAGCCGACAGATTGGTTCCTCCATGAAGTCGGTCGGCGAAATCATGTCTATCGGACGCAGTTTCGAAGAAATGATTCAGAAAGGTCTGCGCATGATAGGGCAGGGGATGCATGGTTTCGTTGGCAACGACCATACGCGCTTCGATGACCTTGACGACGCACTGGCCAACCCCACCGACCTCCGTATCTTCGCCATTGCACAGGCCTTGGAAGAAGGATATTCTGTCCATCGCATCGAGGAACTGACGAAGATTGACGTCTGGTTCCTGGAGCGACTGAAACACATCGTCGACCTGAAGCATGAACTGATGAAATACAACTCGCTTGAAGAACTGCCCGATGAGCTCCTTGTGGAAGTGAAGGGTGCCGGCTTCAGCGACTTCCAGATTGCCCGCTTCGTGCTGAAACCCAAGACGGGTAACATGGAGAAGGAGAACCTTGAGGTGCGAGCCTATCGAAAGGAGAAAGGCATCCTGCCGCAGGTGCGCCGCATCGAGACCGTCGCCTCCGACCGTGCCACCAACTATCTCTATTTCACCTATCATGCCGACGACAAGGCGCTGCCTGTCAATCCCGGAAGCGGTGCACCCGCCATCATCGTCCTCGGCTCAGGTGCCTACCGTATCGGTTCTTCCGTAGAATTCGACTGGTGCTCAGTGAATGCCATACAGACGGCTCGAAAGTTGGGCTATCAGAGTGTGATGATTAATTATAATCCGGAGACCGTTTCCACCGACTACGACATGTGCGACCGCCTTTACTTCGACGAACTGTCGATGGAGCGTGTGCTCGACGTCATCGACATCGAGAAGCCGAAGGGTGTCATCGTCTCGGTGGGCGGACAGATACCGAACAACCTTGCCCTGAAGCTCTACCGCCAGCATGTGCCCGTGGTCGGCACCAGTCCCGTCGACATCGACCGCGCCGAGAACCGCGATAAGTTCTCCGCCATGCTCGATAAGCTCGGCATCGACCAGCCCGCCTGGCGTGCGCTGACCTCATTGGACGATATCAAGGAGTTTGTCTCCGAGGTGGGCTACCCTGTCCTCGTCCGTCCGTCGTATGTGCTCTCCGGCGCAGCGATGAATGTCTGTTACGACGACCAGGAGCTGGAGCGCTTCCTGAAGATGGCCACCGAGGTATCGAAGGATTATCCTGTCGTCGTCTCACAATTCATGCAGGACACGAAGGAGATAGAGTTCGACGCCGTCGCCGACAAGGGAGAGATTGTGGAATATGCCATCAGCGAACACATCGAGTATGCCGGCGTACACTCCGGTGATGCAACGATGTGCTTCCCTGCCTTACATATTTATTATGATACCATTCGCCGCATCAAGAAGGTTTCGCGACGCATTGCCAAGGAGCTGAACATCTCCGGTCCGTTCAACATCCAGTATCTGGCGAAAGACCAGACGTTGCGCGTCATCGAGTGTAACCTCCGCGCCTCGCGCTCGTTCCCCTTCGTGTCGAAGATACTGAAGCGTAACTTCATCGAGACCGCAACGAAAATCATGCTCGGTGCTCCCTATGAGCGTGCAGACAAGAGTGAATTCGACATCGACCGCATCGGCGTGAAAGCCTCTCAGTTCTCCTTTGCCCGCCTGCAGAACGCCGACCCGGTGCTGGGTGTCGACATGAGTTCTACGGGTGAGGTCGGATGTCTGGGCGACGACTTCAACGAAGCCCTCCTCAATGCCCTCATCGCCACCGGCTACCGTCTGCCGAAGAAGAACATCCTCATCTCTTCGGGTGGTGCCAAGAGCAAGGTCGACCTGTTGGATGCCGGACGGATGCTGGTGCAGAACGGATATAAGATTTTTGCAACGGGCGGTACGGCCCGATTCTTCAATGTCAACGGCGTAGAGGCAACGACGGTGGCTTGGCCCGACGAACCCGGCGAGCAGAATGTCATCGACATGATTGCTGCCCACCAGTTCGACCTTGTCGTGAACATCCCGAAGAACCACTCTTCGCGCGAGCTCACCAACGGTTATAAGATTCGCCGCGATGCCATCAACCACAACATCCCGCTGATGACCAATGCCCGACTGGCAAAGGCATTCATCGAAGCCTTCTGCCAGATGAAGCAGGAAGACATCAAAATAAAAAGCTGGCAGGAATATAATGAATAGGTTCTTGTTCATCGACCGCGACGGAACGCTCGTTGAAGAACCCGCCGACGAGCAGGTAGACAGTTTTCAGAAACTGCGCTTCAAACCCGGTGTGTTCCGTCATCTCGCCCATATCTGCGAGACGACCGACTATGAGCTGGTCCTGGTGAGCAATCAGGACGGACGGGGCACGGAAGCCTTCCCTGAGGAAGCTTTCCTGCTCGTCCATACCTTTATCATGCAGGCGTTGGCTGACCAGGGCATCCATTTCCGCGAAGAACTCATCGACTCACACTTCCCTGAGGACAATGCGCCGACACGGAAGCCCAACACGGGGATGGTGCGAAAATATATGGACGACCCACAGTGCGACTTGGCTAATTCTTATGTTATCGGTGACCGCGAGACCGATGCACAACTGGCCCGCAACATGGGTTGTCAGGCTCTTATCCTCAGTGACGACCTGACATGGGCTGACATCGACAGCATCCTTACCTCACCTCATCGTACCGCCGAAGTCCATCGGAAGACGCGAGAGACCGATGTACACATCGTGCTCAATCTCGACAATCCACTACCGCCAAAAGTGTCGACAGGTCTCGGCTTCTTCGACCACATGCTCGAGCAGATAGGTTATCATGGGCATATAGGGTTGGAGGTAACTGTCAAGGGCGACTTGCACGTTGACGAACACCACACCATCGAGGATACAGCCCTTGCCCTTGGTGAGGCGCTCAGGAAAGCTTTGGGCGACAAGCGAGGCATCGGGCGTTATGGTTTCACGTTGCCCATGGACGACAGCCTCTGCACGGTAGCCCTCGACTTTGGCGGCCGTCCCTGGCTGAATTGGCACGTTGAGTTCCGTCGTGAACGCATCGGCGACGTACCGACCGAGATGTTTATGCACTTCTTCAAAAGTCTCAGTGACACCGCCCTCATGAACCTTTATGTTGAGGCTAAAGGCGAGAATGAACACCACAAGATTGAAGGCATCTTCAAAGCCTTCGCCCGTGCCATCCGCCAGGCTGTCCGCTGCGACCTCAACGACCATTCGCTGCCCTCTTCGAAGGGAGCACTTTAGTAATCGTTAAAAAATAAATAGGTCCAAAATACGCCCCAATTATTTTGTTGTTCCAAAAATTTTTTGTACCTTTGCAGCCCGAAATTCGTCTATGGGTGAAGTTTCGAAGACATTTATGATTTCTGTCGGCTGTTGAAAAGGTTTGCCCTCAACCAGCCTAAGGAGAAAGGACGTTTACTGACGTTATCTAAGCATTGACAATCTTTTAGGAGAGGCCATGTGAGGCTTGGCATGTAAGATAAGTGAAAGTAGAAAACTCCCACGTCTTTTTTTGTTAATAACAATTAGCTTTTGATGTAGCGGCAGGATTTAGGGAGTCAGAATGTCACATTATTAAATTAATTATGTACAGATTAAAGAAAATCCCTTCGGTTGTGAAGAATGGACTTGTATTAATGGTTTTTATGGCTCTTTCTCTGAGTGCTTCATCACAGACCGATTTTGAAAAACGTTTGCTTGACAAGGGCATAGACCTGACAAATTGTGAAGACCTGTCAGGAGTCGCAGCTATTTCTATTGAAGAACCCAGCTGTGCATTGGTCAATATCACAGGTATTGACAACATGCCGAAATCTAAGACCTCAGAGATGTTGGCTTGGATGGAAATCTACGATGGCAATGGGCATTATTTCAAAAAGCGTGTCGTGCTTAGTGCTCAGGGTAACTATTCGATACGTTATCCAAAGAAAAACATCAAGGTTGATTTCTACGAGGACTATGAAAAGGATAAGACAACGGATATAGAGATTGGCAAGTGGGTCAGTCAGGACGGTTTCCATCTAAAGGCATACTATGGCGACTACTTCCGTGGATTGGGAACCGTAGCATACAAATTGTTTGACCAGTTTCAACGCGACCGGATTCCTTATTGGCAGCGGGAAGGGATAGAAGGAGAGAGCAAGGCTCGTTGCTATCCTGACGGTTTTCCGGCAGAAGTCTATCTGAACGGTAAGTTCTATGGTCTCTATGCATGGCAGCTGAAGAAGCATCGTAGCAATATGAATATGAAGAAGAGTGCTGCCGAGCATATTCACCTTGATGGTGACATTCGCGACACATTTTTGTTAAAGGGAAAAATAGACTGGACGCGTTTCGAGGTCAGAAACCCCAAAGGGCTCTGCTGCACTGACGTTGTAGAGATGAGTGGATATATTTATGTAGAGATTACCGATAATGAGGAGGAGTTAGCAGCAATGGGTGATAGCTATGTTGATGCTCCCTCTAATCCCAAAGACATGGATTCTGCCGACCTCACCTCAGAGTCGCCGCTCTACTATAAATACATCACAAGTAAAGGTAAAACAAAATATTACAAATTGACGGAACAAAAAGGTTTCACCTATGCCGAGTATGATGGCGACCATCCTAAGGAACTCATAGACGAGACCATGCCCTATTATGACGAGTCGAATGCCAGTCATGTGCTGACAGCAAAGGTTAAAGCCAGCATTGTCAAACTGAGCAATTATTATAATGAAGTAAAAGAGTTGGCAGACAATGGTGCGTCGAAGGAAGAGGTGCGTGCTGCCTTTGAAGAGCGTTTTGACATTGACAGTTGGATGGATTATCAGGTATTCCTTATCTTTACGTTAAATGGTGATGGTATTAAGAAAAACTGGCAGTGGTTTACCTATGATGGAGAAAAATGGATGGTAGCACCGTATGACCTTGATAGTACTTTTGGAAATAATATTGGTGGGACGTTGAGACCAGCCGATTCTTACCTGAATACATGTAGCGGAAGTATTCCTTTTGACCTTTTTGCCAAGTATTATAAAGAGGATTATATCAACAGATATAAGGAACTTAGGGAAAATGGTGTGCTTACAAAGAACAATGTCAGGTCGCTGGTTGATAATTGGTACGGGCGATTTGGAGAATTCAACTATGAGCGCGAAAAGGAAACATGGCGTGAAGACTTCTGCTACGACGAGCTTACATGTGCTCCTGAATGGCGTGGCATCACCGACTATAGTAGAACAGAATATTGGAGCCTGCCAGACTACTCGGAAACGAAAGCCTATCAGCCAGGTGACCGATGCAAGGCACATTTTGTTATTTTCGAGGCTATAGAGCCATCAACTGGCATCCAGCCTTGGGTGAGACTCAGCCATACCGACGGAATAGAGCGTATTCATAGCTGGATAGACAATCGCTTTGACTATGTTGATGGACAAATAGGACTCCTTTCGCCTGTCCAGACCGCAGGCTCTTACACCTTGACGATTTCCTCTGCAGGATGGTCGACGATTTGTTTGCCCATCAGTTTCAGCGTCCCTGCTGACCTGCAGGCTTTTGTCATAACAGGTAAGGATGAAAATGATAAACTGACCAAAGAAAAAGTTGATGAGTGTGAAGCCTATAAGCCCTATCTCATAAAGGGTGCACCGGGAACTTATCTTCTGAATGGAATATTGGTCGACAATGTCGATACAAGCCAAGAGGATGCGTTGAAGAACGGATGGCTGACAGGAACGCTTGAAGATGACTATGCCATGAGCGGAAGCTATGTACTGCAAAGTCAAAATGGTGTCCTTGCCTTCTATAAGGTTAAGAAAGACGGAGTCATTCTCGTCAGGGCTTACAAGGGCATCTTGAACATTCCCTCGTCTGAAAGTCTTTCGCCCAGAGGAATTCTATATATTGATGGTGATACAGAGACAAGTGTGACGGCCGGACAGATGAACGAGTCAGAAGTGAGCCGTGTTGTTTCAATCTATTCTGTTGACGGCAGCCAACGTTCCGATTATCAGAAGGGCATCAATATTGTGAAGTGTGAGAATGGTAAAATTCAAAAGGTAATGGTTAAAGAGTGAGCAATATGAAAAAGAAAGATTATATCATACCAAATATAAAAGCCGTGCAGGCAGACATGGCCGGTTATATATGTGTCATCAGTGGAAATCAACCGAATCCTGATCCAGAGGAAGATGATGTTGATTATTCAGACGATGAAGCAAATGCCTATTGGGATGTCTTGTAGGAACATCCTTACTTATATAGTAACCATAAAAAAATAACTTGGTACGATTTTATGATACATCTTTAATTGTCATGATTTCTCATCTTTTTGTCTCTTTTCGCGTTGTTCATCGGTCACATAGCCCGCTATGCTCCCTCTTCACAACATGAAAATAGCCT
>JAFSRY010000005.1 GCA_017445845.1 Prevotella sp. | reverse complement strand
TGGGCGGTGCGGCGCAGCTCGCCGGCTGTGCTGTCTAACTGCTGCAGGCTCTCGGCCTTGTCGGCATTGCCCTCTATCTTCAGCCTCAGCACCGACAGCATGCTGCCCACACCGTCGTGCAGGTCGCGGGCCAGGATGCGGCGTTCGCGCGTCTCAGCCTCCAGGGCAGCCTTTGCGGCTATCAGCTTTTTCTTCCTGCGGTTCATTACAATGATGAGGAGAACGCTCACCGCCAGTGCGCCGGTGGCGACGATGGCAACCCCGAGGAGCCAGCGGTAGAGGCTGCGCTCACGGTTGAGGGTGGCAATGCGGGCCTCCTTCTTCTCAGTCTCGTAGAGCACCTCCATCTGTGACAGTCCGCTCTGGTAGTGGTCTGTGGCGTAGCGCGTCATCACGTCGTGCATCTTCCGGATATACTCGCGAGCCTTGTCCTTCTGGCCCAGCTCCGTATAGATTTCCGCCAACAGCTGATAGCTATTGGCATCGGCACCAGTGGCTGACGAGTCGGGGCGGATGGTCTGCAGGGCATAGCTGAGAGCTCGTTGCCATTGCCCTTCGGCCATTGCCAATTCAGCAGCTGCGGAATAGATGTCGCTTTTGTTCTCAAACATCATCTCGTCGCTCACCAGACTGAGTACTTCCTTGGCATAGGCGTTGGCCTCGGGCAAGTCCTGATGCCCCTCCATCATGTTCAGTCGCACCATCGAGGCGAGCACCACAGGATAGTCTTCCGCCTCTTCCGTGCGGTGGGCATGGTAGTAGGCGTAACAGCGTTCGGCTGTGGCGTGCGCCTTGTCGTAGTCGTTCATATCGAGATATATCTTTATGAGTCCCTTGCGCGAGAGGGCCGTCATCAGCGAGTCGCCCGAGGTCTCGCCCCGCTCCAGCGCCTTCAGGTAGTTGCACTCAGCCTCTTCACGGTTGCCCATCGTGAAGTAGAGCTCGCCGATGTTGTGGTAGAGCACGGTCTGGCTCTCCAGCCAGTTGTATTTCTCGAAGATGGGCAGTGCCAGCTGATAGTAGTGGATGGCCAGGTGGTGCTTGTCCTGCATGTTGTAGTCGTTGGCGATCGAGCCGTAGAGTGCCGAGCGCGCGTCGTCGATGGTTGTCTCCGTGTAACGACTGTCGTGTGCCATCGTGTCTACGACGGCCAGTGCCCATTGGAAATAGCGGATGGCCTCGTCGTGTTCCTCGCGGCGGTAGTGTAACAGACCGAAATAGCGAAGTATGTCCTGACGGGCGTTTAGTCCATTCAGGTCGTAACTGAGAGCCAAGGCCTTGCGGCCGTAATCCTCAGCCTTCTTCGTATCATAGATAGCATAGCCACGCATCAGTTCTTTGTAGGCACGTAGCAGGTCGTCGCCCTTCGGTGGGTTGCTGCTCTTCAGCGCTGCCTCCAAGGAATCGACGCGGACGTTGCGGTGGTCGTTGTAGGCTGCCACCGATGTGCCAAGGCATAGGCAAAGGAAAAGAATCGTATGTCGCATATTGCTTGCAAAGTTACACATTTTTTCCGATGCAACCGCCACGAAGCCCCAAAAACTCTTCCTCTAAGCGAAAACGTCCCTCCCTTTTAGGGGGTAAAAAGCCGCGTAATTCCGTTTTCGTGCCAGCAGCTGCACCTTTTTCTGCCCCAAAAACCGTATCTTTGCAGCAAACATATATATCAACAAAAGCAATACGATTATGAAGAAAACTTTACTTACATTAGCAGCCTTCGCCCTCGCACTGACGGGCGCACGAGCCAGCGTGACGATTAACAGTACGAACTTTCCCGACGAGAACTTCCGCTGGGAAATGGAAAACAACGCCGATGCCGACCACGACGGCTTTCTCAGCGACGAGGAGATTGCCGCTGTCAACGACTATTTCCTGAGCCTCAATGATGTCGTCAACTTCAAGGGCATCGAGTATTTCTACGACGGACTTAAACACTTTCTCATGGGTGGCCTTAACAGTCCGGATCCGTACACGGTCACCAACCTTGACATCAGCAAGTTCAAAGTGCTGGAAACTATCGAGATAGGTGCCTATCCCTACTTCACCTCGATTGACTTCAGCAAGAACACGACGTTGAGAAGTATCCTGATACATGACTTGCAGAGGCTGACTACCATTCAGGTGCCAGCTAAACTTGAATCCTTAACGATTAACTATGCTCCGAATATCACCTCCTTAGACCTGACACCATGCAAGAACAACCTGATACAATTGAACTTATTTTGCGGCGGCGTGAAGGAACTGGATCTGACCAACTTCAAGGCACTGACTGATATCATCGTCGCTGGTAATAGCGCAGAGGAGCGCTACCCGCTGACTTCGCTCAACGTCAGTGGCTGCGACAACCTCGGTAACGTCAGTCTTGACGCTACGACCATCGAGACCGTCACCATGAAGGACTTGGAGAGTCTGCATGACCTGCACGTATCGTACAACGAAATCAAGACCTTAAAGGTGGAAAACTGCCCGCTGCTCAGCGTTCTCGAATGTGAGGAAAACGACCTCAGTGCGCTCAATATCAAGAAATGCCCCGTGCTTTGTATACTCAGGGCCGAAAACAACAGGATGAAGGAACTGATTGTCGACGAGAGTCCCAGGCTCACACTCGTTGAAGCCGCAAACAACCAACTGATGTGGCTCGACATGAGCAATGTGGAAAAGGATGTCAGTACAGAAGATGCAACCCTCAAGGTGGACAATCAGACACCATACGTGCAGGCCGTGAAGATTTCGCCCACGGAGGTGGGCCTGCGCGTCCACGAACGACTGGACGTCAGCCGCGTGCTGAACCTGCGCGCCAAGGGCCTCGCCATGACGCCGAAGGAAATCTTTGTCGACGGCATCCGCTACTTCGTGTTCTATAACAACGGCCCCGACACGCCCAACCTCGTGGGCTCCGACTGCGGCTATGAGTACGAGACGAAGTGGCCCTACCCATGGGTTGACGGGAACACGAAGGACAACAACCTGCCCGTGACCCTCAACGTGGCGTCGTGGACGAAGCACCAGGCCTTCCTCACGCTGTCGGAGAGCCGCGTGGAGGGCAAGTATGGCGAGCCCGCCCCTGCGGCGCCCACCGTCACCCGCTCGCAGGACTACGACGGAAAGATTACCTTCTCGTCGTCGGACGAGAGCGTGGTGAAGGTTGACCCCGACACCGGCGTGCTGACCGTCACAGGTGCCGGTACGGCCATCATCAGCGTGAAGGGCGCAGAGACCGACTACCGCCTGGCACCCGCCGTGAAGACATATACCGTATATATCGAGAAAGCCACGCCCGTCATCGCCTTCCCTGCCACGGAAATCAACGCCGTCTATGGCGAGACCGTACCCCTGAACCAGCTCACGGTGACGTGGTATGAGGGCACGGTGACCTACGCCTCGACCAACGAGAAGAAGGCCACGGTGACTGCCGAGGGCGTGGTGACGACGAAGGGCGCCGGAGACGTCATCATCAAGGGCATCGCCCCCGAGACCCGCAACTTCAAGCGCGGCGAGGTGACCTACGTGCTCCACATCGACAAGGCCCGTCCCGCCTTCTCATTTGCCAAGGCCAACGTGACGGCTGTGCTGGGCGAGGCCGTGCCTGAAAACAAACTCACGGTGGGGCTCTACGACGGCGAGGTGACCTACGCCAGCAGCGACGAGGCCATTGCCACGGTGGACGCCAACGGCGTGGTGACCACGAAGGCCCCCGGCCAGGTCATCATCACCGCTACGGGTGCCGAGACGGAGAACTGCTACGAGGCTCAAAAGGCCCAGTATTCGCTGACCGTCAACGACCCCAGCGGCATCAGTGAAATCGTGAATGGTCAATCAGCCAACCGCAAATACTTCGATCTGCAGGGCCGCCGCATCATCAGCAGCGCCGCCAGAAAGGGCATGTATGTCGTAGACGGCAAGAAAGTGATAGTGAAGTAATTTTCAAGAGATATAAAGAAATCTAAATCTGTAGCAAGAAGAAAAAACATTCAAAACAGACGATAATCTCAACTTTTATTCGTACCTTTGCACCCGATGATGAGTCACAACAAGGCTGGTGACCCGTCATCGGGTGTTCATTGAAGCAATTTGTAGCAGTTCGGAGAAAGGAGTACGGTCTCTATATCGTAACCCTAAATTTTCTCAATCCTCTGCATCGCCTTTATATAAAGAAAGTTGACTCAGAATAAAAAGATGAATATGAAGAAATTCCTTCGCTTAACGGCAGTTATGGTGTTGTTTTCAGGACAGGTCATGCCCGCAATGGCTCAGACTATGCGCGGAACGGTGACCGATGCCATCACAGGCGAGACCCTCATCGGTGCCACAGTGAAAATTGTTGAGTTACAGGGCGTCGCAGCAGTGACTGACATCAACGGGCACTACCGTCTTGATGTCGGAACACCCGGACGTTACACTATTGAGACTTCCTATGTGGGTTACGAGCCGAGTATCATGAAAGAAGTGCTTCTGGTGGGTGCCAAGGAGGTGGTGACGGACATCACTTTGAGTGAAAACAGTCACGAACTGAGCGAGGTTGTCGTTCGTCCGCGTGTCAATAAGCTTGCCACCGTCAACCCGACGGCATTAGTGGGCGGTGTGATGTTGTCCATGGAAGAGGCCACACGTTATGCGGGAGGCTACAACGACCCCGCCCGACTGGTGACGGCGTTTGCAGGCATCTCTGGAAGCAACAACGGCAATGGTGTCTCTGTGCATGGCAATGCGCCGCAAATGATGACCTACCGCATCGAAGGCGTTCAGGTCTTTACACCCAACCACTACAACGACTTCTATGAAGCAGGATTCGGCATGGTCAGTGCTCTTAATGCCAATGTCATCGGCAACAGCGACTTTTTCGTCTCGACGTTTAATGCCAACTATACCAATTCGCTCAGCGGAGTCTTCGATGTAAAAATGCGTAACGGCAACAATGAGAAGACCGAGAACATCGTTCAGTTAGGTACTGTCGGCGAGGATTTCACTTCAGAGGGCCCGCTGTCACGGAAGAACAACTCCAGTTATATCTTCAACTATCGCTACGGTTTCACATCGCTGGCCGACAAGATAGGCTTGGTTGATGCCCTCGGCACCGACTATGACTTCCAGGATTTCTCGTTGAAGCTGAACTTCCCGACGCGCCGTGCCGGAACGTTTTCTGTCTTCAGCCTCGGATACTATGACAGTGCCGATGACGTGGATCCCGACATCGACGACGTCAATACCATCTATGATGCCATCAGACAGAAAGGCCACATGTGGGGACTCCTCGGCGGTGTTTCGCACAAGATACACTTCGACAACCATTGGACCTGGCGCACGACGGTGGCCTACAATGGTCAACATGTCAAGGTGAGCAACGGCTACTGGGGACTCAACCGCACAGCCGACAACATACTGACCAACCCCATCAGCTACGTCGAGCCGAAATCAGTGGTGCCTTATAGCACACAACGCATGAACGAAGACCGTCTGCTGGTGAATACTGAACTGTCCGACCAGGTATCGGCAAAATGGCTCATGCAGTTCGGTGCCGAATATTCCCAGCGCTTCTTCAATCTTTCTTACGCCTCGACCGACTATGTCTATTCTGACGCACCTTTCATCAAGTGGGTCGACGCCAAAGGCAACACTGGCCTTGGCAGCATCTTCTGGCAGAACATCATCAAAGCCAACAGTCATTTCAGCCTGAACCTCGGTGTGGCTGCAAGCTATTTTGCCTTCTCCAAGGACTCATCGATAGAACCACGTGCCAGCGTCAAATGGGTCGTTAACGACAGGAGTTTGCTCTCGTTGGGCTATGGCCTCCACTCGATGGCAGAGCGTCTCGATGCCTATTTCTATAAGGAAAACGACCGCATGATGAACGACGACCTCGGACTGACAAAGGCTCATCACCTGCTGGCAACCTATGCCTATAAGTTTAACGATAACCTCAACCTTCGCATGAATGCCTACTATCAGTATGGCTTCGATGTACCCGTCGGTGTGGGCAGATCAACGTTCTGTTCGGTTAACCGAATGATTAATTTCTTCGACGAACGACTCGTCAACGAAGGAAATACGCGCAACTACGGTGTCGATTTGACGTTGGAGCAATATATGAGTCACGGCTTCTATGGTCAGGTGAACGGCTCTCTCTTCAAGGCTGAGTACCGTGCACTCGACAAAAAGTGGCGTCCGCAACTCTACGACCGCGGCTTTACTGCCAAGGTGTTGGGTGGTAAAGAGTGGATGGTCGGCAAACATAAGCAGAATGTTTTCAATGTCAGCGTGAAGTATACGATACAAGGTGGCCTGCGCTATACGCCCATGGACCTTGCTGCCATGAATGCCCTTTTGAATTCAGGAGAACTGGGTGAGCAAGAGATTTTCAAGGACGATGAGGCTATGAGCAAACAATACGACCCCGAACATACCATCGACCTCACCGTCAGCTATAAGATTAATAAGAAAAAAGTCAGCCACACCATCGCCTTCGAAGGACTTAATATGCTGCAGACCGAAACACCGTTTGCCCAGCGTTTCGACCTCCGCACGCGTACCGTAATGACCGAAAAGGTAGGTATATCTCTCCCCAACCTGTTCTACAGAATCGACTTTTAAGAGTGCCTGTTCCGCCAAGTCCCCTTGGTCTAAGTCTTGACCTCAAGTCATTTCTTGGTGGGGTCTTTTGGAGGGCTTGCCCGAGAGAAAGGAGAGAAGGCCGTAGAAGGCAGCTCCGCTCAGCAGTCCGGCAAGTGCGTCGACGGCATAGTGTGCCTGGATGTAGACCGTGGCGAGGCACAAGCTTACATAGAGGGGCAGGAAGATGGCGAACAGGCGTCGTGTCCGCAGTCGGTGGAGGAGGATCATGCAGACGGTGGCCACCCCAACATGTGAGGAGGGGAAGGCTGCCGTGGGTCGTTCGCCGGCTATCTTTGCCACTTCCACGAGCCAGTATCCGATGCCGTCGACGTAGCCGGGTACTGCCATGCAGTCGTCGTGGGTGTCGAAATAGCTGCCCAGTGCGGGGAATACTCCTTGGCTGGCGTTGTCGAGTCCGATGGCCTGATAGTAATAGGTGGGCCCTGCTACGGGCAGTACGATGAAGATGGCGTAATAGAGGAAGAATGAGCCGATGACAATGAGGGCGCATCGTGTGAACTCTTCGTAGCGGTGGAAGTAGTAGGCGAGGAGCACGGCTGCCATCATGGGATAGTAGCTCACATAGCCGTAGTCAAGCAGCTCGCTCAGCAGGGGCCATGGGGCAACCTCGTGGAAGAGAAGGGCTGGTTGGCAATGGAAAAGGTTCTGGTCAGCCTGTGCGAAGAGGTGGTCGAGATTGGGCAGCGAGCGATTCAGTTCGTAGGTGTCGGGGTACCACCATCCGAGCATGGCCAGTTGTACGAAGACGCGCAGTGCCATTGTCAGCCTGCAGGGCCACAGCCGGTAGGCGGCCCACAGGGCGAGGATGGCGACGGCTATGCGCAGCCGTCCTCCGAGCATGACGTCGGCGTTCTGCAGGTTGCCGCACAACGCCGTCATCATGCCGAGTGTCAGCACAATGTAGGCGAGGATGACGCTCTCCAGGGCGAGCAGTCCGCGCTGCGGTTTAGTTTCTGTTTCGATGAGCCTGCTCAGAGCCATTTATTGTCTTTATACCACTGTATGGTTTCCTTGGTGCCTTTGTCCAGCGGCCATTGCGGCTGGTATCCCAGCCGTTCGATGGCGGGCTGGATGTCGCATTTCCAGTTGCGTTGGCTTAGAATGTTGTATTTGTCGTTGTTGAGGGCGGTAGTCTTTCCTGTCAGCCGGCTGATGTGCTCGCCGAGGATGGTGGCTGCGCGCAACACCCACAGGGGGACCTTGACGCGCAGGCACCAGGGGTTACCGAGTTCTTTAATGATGAGGTCGCTGAAGGCTGCCGATGTGTAATCGTGTCCGTCGCTGAGGAAGAAGGCCTGTCCCACTACGTCTTTCTCGAGAGAGAGGAACACGGCCTGCACGACGTCGCGGACATAGACGAAGGTGATGACTTGCGGTTTGTAGCCTGCGGCAACGTCAATGTGTCCCTTGATACTCTTTGCCATGAGGAAGTAGTCGCGTTCGCGGGGACCGTAGACGCCTGTGGGCCTCAGGATTACGAGTGGCAGGGGCAGTGATTTCAATGCTTCTTCTGCCTTTAGTTTGCTCTGACCGTAGCGGGTATTGGGCTGGGGACGATCGGTGTCGCGAATGTCCTCGTAGGGCTGTTGCTCGCGGATGGCTCCGAAGATGCTGAGCGAACTGAGGAACACGAATCGTCTGACGGGCATCTGCAGGGTGATGACGGCATTGGCAAGGTTCAGCGTTCCGTGGGTGTTCATAGCGAAGAAGTCGTCGGGATTGAGGCATTTCGTCACGCCGGCGGCATGAACGATGTAATCGAAGTGGTGGCCACGAAGTTGCTCGATGAGCCGCTCTTGCGACGAGAAGTCGAGTTCGATAAAGTGGATACGGTCGTCCTGCAAGTACTTTTTCGAACTGCTCCTGCGCATGGCAGCCCATGTCTCCATGCCTCTTCGGAGGGCTTCCTCCACGATGAATGAGCCGATGAATCCGCTGGCTCCGGTGATGAGAATCTTCATTGACTGGGTGATTTTTGTCGGCAAAGTTAGTTTTTTTTTACGATAAATGCAAAATATTCTTCCATTTTCAGCATTTTCTGAGAAATATTTCGTTAATTTGTACCCGAAATTGAAATGATATATGAGGAATAACTTGTTTATTTGTCAACTTGTTTACTCATCAACTAAAAAAGATATATGTCAAAAGGAAAGAAAGCAGGCAGACGCCTTACAAAGAAACAACTCGGCGAGATGCTGCTGAGCCTGTTCACTCAACAGCCCGACCGCAAGTGGAGTTTTAAGGACATCTTCCGTACGTTTCACCTCGACACCCATCCTGCCAAGATGCTTGCCATCGAAACGCTGGAAGAAATGGCATGGGACGACATCCTGACTCCCGTCGGCGACTCGGCTTATATGCTCAACACCAAGGGGCAAGTGCAGGAGGGTAAGTTTGTGCGTAAGCCCAACGGAAAGAACTCGTTCATTCCCGACGGCGGTGGGCTGCCAGTCTTTGTGCCGGAACGTAATTCTATGTCGGCACTGACCGGCGACCGCGTGCAGGTGTCGTTCATGGCACGCCGGCGCAACCATATCAAAGAGGCTCAGGTCATCAAAATATTGGAACGTGCCAAGGACACTTTCGTCGGTCGCCTACACATCGACCACGACGTGGCATTTCTCATCACTCAGGAAGATTTCGTCAGCGATGTCCTCATTCCGAAAAGGAAGCTGAAAGGGGGGAAGGAAAACGACAAGGCTCTGGTGCGTATCATCCAATGGCCAGACGATAACCATAAGAACATTGTGGGCGAAGTGGTCGATATTCTTGGCAAGTCTGGCGACAATGATGCTGAGATGCATACCATCCTGGCAAAGTACGGCCTGCCCTATAAATATCCGAAGGCCGTGGAGGAGGCTGCGAAGAAGATTACGGGCGAAATCACCGAAAAAGACCTTGCTGAACGCGAGGACTTCCGCGCTACATGGACCTGCACCATCGACCCTGCCGACGCCAAGGATTTCGACGATGCCCTCTCCATCAAGGAACTGAAGGGAGGACTCTGGGAGGTGGGTGTCCACATTGCCGATGTCTCCCACTATGTCACCGAAGGCTCTGTCATTGACAAGGAGGCTCAGAAGCGCGCCACATCGGTCTACCTCGTCGACCGTACCATCCCGATGTTGCCCGAACATCTCTGCAACTACGTCTGTTCCCTGCGCCCTGACGAGGATAAGCTCTGCTACAGTGTCGTGTTCACCCTCGACGATGATGCCTATGTCCGAGACTATAGGATTGTCCACACCGTCATCCGTTCCAACCGACGCTATTCCTACGAAGAGGTGCAGACCGTCTTGGAGTCAGGAGCCAGTGGTGGGAAGCCAGAAGCCAAAAGTGAAGAGGCTCTCCTGCGAACCCTTGACCGATTGGCGAAGAAACTACGCGAGCGCCGCTTCAGGAACGGTGCAATGAAGTTCGAGTCGGAGGAGCTCCATTTTGATGTCGACGAGAAAGGTCGTCCCACGCGCTGCTATTTCAAGGTGTCGAAAGATGCCAACAAACTCATCGAGGAATTCATGCTGCTGGCCAACCGCACCGTCGCCGAACACGTCGGGAAGCCCGGCAAAGGCAAGAAAGCCAAGACGCTGCCCTATCGTGTGCACGACAACCCCGATCCGCAGAAACTCGAGACACTGCGCGAATACGTCGTACGCTTCGGCTATAAGATGAAAACCGAAGGTACCAACGCTGCCTTGGCACGGTCGCTGAACAAACTGATGGACGACAGCGAAGGCCATGCCGAGCAGAAACTCATTCAGCATGTCGCCCTGCGCGCCATGATGAAGGCAAAGTATACCGTCCATAACATCGGCCACTTCGGACTGGCTTTCCCCTATTATACCCATTTCACGTCGCCCATCCGACGCTACCCCGACACCATGGTCCACCGACTGCTCACCCGATACCAGCGGGGAGGACGGTCGGCCAACGAACGCTACTATGAGGAGCTATGCCAACATTCTTCAGACATGGAGCAGATTGCCGCCAATGCCGAACGCGAGTCCATTAAATATAAAATGGTGGAGTTTATGGGTGAACATATCGGTGAAGAGTTCGACGCCCACATCTCCGGCATACAGTCGTACGGACTCTATTGCGAAATCGACGACAACCACTGCGAAGGTCTCGTGCCCATCCGCGACCTCGACGACGACTACTATGAGTTCGACGAAAACCGCTTCCGACTTGTGGGACGACGCACCCGCAAAACCTATAACCTTGGCGACCCCATCCGCATCCGGGTGGCGGCAGCCAACCTCGAGAAGCGACAGCTGGACTTCACGGTAAGATAATGAAAAATGAGTAATGACTAACTAAAATCTTATTCCCACGAAGGCTCGTGTGCGCCATTTGGTATTCTCTATCTGCAGGCGATTGTTGTCTCCGATGCGCGAGTAGGTGAAGTTTACCGAAAGGCCGCAGAAATAAGGGTCGAAGGAATGGACAAAAGCTCCGCGCGAGGTGATAATGACCTCGGGAAAGCGATAGGCCATGCTCTGCCGCTCGTCGTTCAGAAAGAAACGGTTGTGGCTGTAGACGATGAACGTCGGCGTAGCGGAGATGTGTAGCAGCCATCGGTGTGGCAGTGCGAAGTTATAGCCATAGCCGGCTCCCAAGGCAATGTTGCCGACGCTGAGCTGGGCATTGGAGTTGCCGATGGATGGTATGGCGCGTGTCTCTACATTCTGACCCTGATAGGAAGCGGCTATCATGAATCCGCCGGCTGATTTTTTCTGGATGTATGATTGTGAAAAGGCGGCAGGATAGGAGAACCTGCGATTGTTGAAGGCATAATAGGCATTGATGTTCATGGTGCTCATCCGCAACATGTCGTGGGGAAGGTCGGCTTTCTGGCTCCAGAAATCATCCGATACGAAGAAACGACTTGGTCGTTCGGTGATGCCTTCGTCACTGAAGCGAATCCATCCGGTGAAGTTCTTCGCATGTTGGTAGATGACATCGAAGCCGAACTTGTTGCCATAGGAGTTGATGTTGATTTCGTAGTCTTTATAGCGACCGAGCAGCAGACCAGGGTTCACCGAAAGGCCGAGCGACAGGCCCATATAGGAAGCTCCGACGTTGACGGTATTCTTGAAATCAGCATGTTCCTCCGCTTCAAAGAGGCGGTTTCCCATCACTCCCGTCACGTTGACCGTTGCACCGGAGACGTTGCCCCGCAGTTTCAGAGTCCACTTCGTCGACGGACGTACGATATACTGGGTGTCGATGTCGGCACCGTAATAACGTTGCTGAAGCAGGCTGTCGCTCTTCCGGATCAGTTTCTTTGTTATAGACACTACATCCTGACTGCCGGCAGAAGCGGCTGAAAGAAGGAACAGGAAGGTCACAATGGTGTTTCTCAATGTCATTTCAAGGTTTCTTGTTTGGTATCGGGACTATAGTAACCCTTGGTTTTCCTGAGGAACTCGCGCTTCAGTCTTTTCAACAGTCGTGGTTGCTCGCGGGTGATGTCATGGCGTTGCGACGGGTCGTCGCTAAGGTCATAGAGTGTAAAGTCTTCAACCACTCCGAGCTCGTTGTCGGTTTCGTTGGTCTTCGGACCTTGGTAGGGAGGCACCAGCGCATAGTGACCGCTGCGATAGGCCAGCCGGCCGCTGGCTTCGACAATCATATTCTTTCGGCCTGCATCCTTTCGGCCCAGAAAGACCTCCAGCATCTCTTCCGAGTCAAGTCCTTCCGGCACGGGCTGTCCGACCATGCGTCCGAACGACGCCACGAGGTCTTGCTGTGACACTAAGTGCCGGTTGACAGCCGGACGGATGTGATTTTTCCAATAGATGAAGAAAGGTACGCGAGTGCCGGCATCAAACAGGCTGTATTTACCGCCACGCAGGCCGCCGTTAGGGTCGTGGAGCCCTTTCGACTCGCGCGCCCCGTCCTTATATCCGTCGTCGAGCACGGGACCGTTGTCGCTCGAGAAGACGATGATGGTGTTTTCAAGAAGGCCTTTCTCCTCCAGTTTCCTCATCACTTCGCCCACGCACCAGTCGGCTTCGGCCACGGCATCGCCCCTCGGACCCAATCCTGTCTGTCCGCGGAATTGCTCAGCAGGAACGCGGGGCACATGGGGCTCATGTAGCCCATAATAGAGGAAGAAAGGTTTGGCTTGCTGACCAATGGGAATGGTGTCAAGGAAGGTCATGATGTGGCCGAGGAAGTGGCCGGCCATTTCGTCGTCTTTCCAACGGGCCTTGGTGCCGCCCTTCATATAGCCGATGCGGGGGATGCCGCCCACGACCGTGTTCTGATGACCATGGCTCCATTCCATCGTCACCAATTCTGGGTGAGTAAGGGCCGTCGGCTCACCAGGGAAAGGATGGTCATAGTCGACATAGATAGGGTCGGAGGGGTCGAGACCGGCAACAAGTCCGTCTTCCACATACACCGTCGGCACACGGTCGACGGTGGCAGGGATGAGGCAGGTGTGGTCGAACCCGACGGTGTTTCCCGAAGGAACGATGGGCTTGTTCCAGTCTATCTTCCCGTAGCCCATGCCCAAGTGCCACTTGCCGATGGCTACCGTCCGATAGCCGGCCTTTTGAAACATTTTCGGCATGGTGAACTGGTCTGTGGGGATGAGTAGTGGAGCATCGCCCTGCAGTATCTTGGCATCTTCGTTTTTCCAAGGATACATACCCGTGAAAAGTCCGTAACGCGATGGTGTCGAGGTGGCTGATGTGGCGTGGCCATCGGTAAACGACAGTCCTTCGCGTGCCAGACGGTCGATGTTGGGCGTATGGATTGATGTCTGTCCATAGGCACTGACATCGCCGTAGCCAAGGTCGTCGGCCAAGATGATGATGACGTTTGGGCAATCGCTTTGGGCGGTTGCCGACAGTGTGCCGAGGGCGGCAAGGGGTAGGAGGACTTGCTTCATACAGACGTTTTTTTCGGTTTCAATCCTCAAAGTTAGCATATTTTTTATCAGCCGAGCGTGTAAGCATTGTTTTTTTAACTATTCTTTGCGCTTTCGGTGGGAAGAGAGGTCGGAGTTAAGTTTATTTCTGTTAATTGCATGGCTGTTTCATTTATATTTTGTAACTTTGCACCAAATTTATTTAAATAAAAATGAAAAAACTTTCAATGCTACTACTTGCTGCATTGCTCAATGTGTGTGCAGCGATGGCCGTTCCGGCTCATAAAGGGACGGTGAAAATCAGTCAACCCGACGGTACGATACTCACCCTCAGACTCGTGGGAGACGAGTGGGTGCACTTTAACACAACCGCCGACGGGTATTCTATTGTGAAAAACAACAAGGGCTATTATGTCTATGCCCAAAAGGAGAACGGAAAACTGCTTCCCACCTCTCAGGTGGCACATGATGCCGCCGTGCGCACGGCTTCGGAAAAGGAGTTCCTTTCGAACATCGAAAAGTATCAGGCTCCCGACATGCAGGAGTCTGTTTCCTACCTTAAGGCCCATCGCGAGAAAGCCATGGCCAAGGCTCGCACAGCCCGCAAAGAAGGTCGCTACGACTACAGCAACTTCCGTGGTTTGCTTATCCTCGTTGAGTTCAACGACAAGCCGTTCTCACGCGATGACTACAAGGACATCATCAACGACATGGTGAACATGGAAGACTATACCGGATATGTCGGCACCAACGGCCGTAAGGTTCAGTTCCCCGGCAGTGTGCGCGATTACTTCAGCGACCAGTCTGACGGTCAGTTTAAACCCGAGTTTGATGTCTACGGACCTTTCCAGATTGACTACAGCCAGTATGATGCCGGCGGCGCTTCCTTTGCACCGCAAGTAATCAATGCCGCTGTCGAAGCTGCCGATGCAGAGGTAGACTTCAGCCAGTACGACCGCGACGGCGACGAAGTGGTAGATATGATTTATTTCATCTTTGCCGGTAATGGTGCCAACTATGGCGGCAACGACAGCCGCCTCTTCTGGCCTCACCGTTCCATCATCTACGACCCCAGCACTTATTCTTATGTCAATAAAGACGGAGTAACCCTTTACGACTATGCCAGCTCCGTTGAACTCTATGGCTATACATCCTATCCGCAGAGCGTAACCATCGACGGCATCGGCACCATCTGCCACGAGTTCGGACATGTGCTCGGATTGCCCGACTTCTATGATACCGACTACGAGCAGAACGGACAAAGCAACGACCCAGGCGAATGGTCGGTCATGTCAGGAGGCAGCTACAATAATTACGGCCGTAACCCCATCGGTTATTCTATCTTTGAGCGCTACATGGTGGGCTTTGCCACTCCGGAAACCATCGATGCCGAAGGTTCCTATACACTGAACAATGTTCAGACCAGCAATACCGGCTATCGCATCAATTCTTCGCAAGACAAGGAATATTTTATGTTGGAGAACCGCCAGCAGGATAACAAATGGAACCTCTATGCACCCGGTCACGGAATGTTGGTCTTCAGGGTTGACTCTACCAATGCAAGAGTGTGGCGCGACAACGTCGTCAATGCCAATCCCAAGCACAATTTCTACGAAATGGTGCGTGCCAATGGCTATCACAACTCAGCGTCTTCTTCCGATCCTTTCCCAGGTACCAGCAGGGTTACCGAACTCAACAACTTCACCTCTCCGGCCAGTCTTCTTACATGGGCAGGCAAAGAAACCAAGTGGGGACTGAAGAACATTCGCGAAAGTAATGGCAATATTTACTTCGACATTGAAGACACTTATGTCCTGAAGAGCCTGATACTGCCCGAAAAACTGGAGGTAGGCTTGGGAACGAGTTCTCTCATTGAGGTGAAGGGCGAACCCTCTTATGTCAGTTTCACCGCAGAATGGTCGTCGGACAACGAGAACATAGCCACTGTCAGCAAGGAAGGTGTCGTGACGGGTGTGTCACTTGGAACAACCGTCATTACGGCAAAGGCCGAAAATGGTGTCTCGGCATCATGTGAAGTTACCGTGAAGGAAGTGGCTGTTATTCCTAACATTGCCGACTTCCGCATACAAGAGCCCGGTAAAATGTATCAGTTGCAGCTGCTCCAAGCCAAAGTTCTTTATGTCAATGGGACAGATATGTATATTCGCGATGGCACCTCGTCCATCATCCTTCGTAACGTTGGTTTGAAAGCTGCCTCTGGCGATTTGCTCTCCGGACTCCTTTACCTTGAGTACACAACTGAGAATGAAATGCCGGTGGCACTTGGCATCAGCGGAAGCACAAAAGTAGAAGACGTCAATGTTACAAAAGACGAACCGGCAGAACCACGCAAGGTTAGCCTGACCGAACTGTCAAAGACGGATTATGCTGATTTTGTGCTCGTAGAGAATGTAGAGCTCGTCCGAGACAAAGGTGTATGGGCTAAAGAAGGTGACCGTCAGGCCAGACTCTACAATACTTTCCGTATCAAGAACATATCGGTTCCTTCCAACATCACAGACAAGACCTTTAATGTATGGGCCATCTACGGCACCAACACTCTTAATGGCGAAACCATCGAAGAGCTCTATCTCCTACAGAGCCCGGAGGAATATGTCAACCCCGAACCTCCGGCAACCATCGTCAAAGACATCGCTGAACTGAAGACCTTGGAATCGGAGACATTGGCAACGCTGAAACTCACCGATGCCCAGGTGCTCATGGCCGACAATGAAGAAGGCGATGTAGTCATCCGCGACCACTCGGGAGCCTTATCACTCTATCTGGAAGGATTTGAAACAAAGGTCGGCGACATCCTCAATGGCGAGGTGACAGGTCTCTATTCGGCCGAAGACGGCATGGCATTCCTAGACTATGAACAAAGTCATACAGACATTGCAGCCATCACCGTCACCGAAGGTGAGGAACCGCAGCCCATGACCGTCACCTACGACGACCTCCTCAGCCTCGACACCAATGAGAAACTGTTGGCATCACCGCTGACCAGCAACCTTGTCAAAATAGAGAAGGTAAGCCTCTCGCCCTTTATGATGATGATCTATAAGATGACGGGCGAAAACGGAGAGCAAGGTCTCTATCTTGCCAACATCTTCGAAGACCCCAGCATCGTCATCCCGAAGACTGTTACAGGAAAGACGTTCGATGTAGAAGGACTCTTCGGACACATGGTTGATGAGGATGCTGATATCGACATGCTCATGCTGGTCCCCACCAAGAGTCCTGAGGAAGTCATCGTAGAAGGCATCGTTGACCTGCAGGGCACTTCTGCCGACGGCGCAGCAGCCTATAACCTTGCCGGACAGCGCGTAGGTGCAGCCTATAAGGGCATTGTCATCCGCAACGGCAAGAAAAGCATTAAATAAATGAAAAGTGAAAAATGAAAAGTGAAAAATAGGCAAACCGCACAACGGCAGGCGATTTTTCACTTTTCATTTTTCCCTTTTTCCCTTTTTTCACCTTTTCCTTTCCACTTTCCATGTTCGACATTCAGAAAACTCGGGAAGACTTCCCCATCCTCAGCCGAGAGGTTTACGGTCGGCCGCTCGTCTACTTTGACAATGCCGCCACGACCCAGAAGCCGTTGTGCGTGCTCGATGCCATGCGCGACGAATACCTCAACGTCAATGCCAACGTGCACCGTGGCGTCCACTACCTGTCGCAACAAGCCACCGATCTACATGAGGCAGCTCGCGAACGTGTGCGCCGATTTATCAATGCACGGGCAACCGAGGAAATCATCTTCACACGAGGAACCACAGAGAGCATCAACCTCGTCGCCAGCAGCTTCTGCGAAGCATTTATGAAAGCCGGCGACGAAGTCGTCGTCAGCGACATGGAACACCATTCCAACATCGTACCCTGGCAGCTTCAAGCCCAGCGCCGAGGCATCGTCGTGAAGCATATCCCCCTGCGCGACGACTACACCTTAGACCTCGAAGCCTTCAGGCAGATGCTCTCCGACCGCACACGACTGGTCAGCATCGCACACGTCAGCAATGTCCTCGGTACCGTCAATCCCGTCAGCACCATCATCCAGACGGCACACAGCCACGACATACCCGTCCTCATCGACGGCGCACAGAGTGCTCCTCATCTCAAGGTTGACGTGCAGGAACTCGACTGCGACTTCTATGCCTTCAGCGGACATAAGATGTATGGCCCCACAGGCATCGGCGTACTCTATGGAAAGGAACAATGGCTCGACAGGATGCCACCCTATCAGGGAGGTGGCGAGATGATAGACCGTGTCACCTGGCAGCGGACCACCTTCGAACGCCTGCCCTTCAAGTTCGAAGCCGGCACTCCCGACTACATCGCCACCCACGGACTGGCCACCGCCATCGACTATATGGAGCAGGTAGGACTGGGGAACATCGCTGCCCACGAGCACCGCCTCACTCGCTATTGCCTCGAACAACTGTCCACCGTCGAAGATGTCAATGTCTACAGCCCCGCCGTCGGCACCGCAGCCGTAACATCCGCTGACCGGAAGGCAGCCGCCGTCGTGTCCTTCAACGTCGGCAACATCCACCACCTCGACATCGGTACACTCCTCGACAGGCTCGGCATAGCCGTACGCACCGGCCATCACTGTGCACAGCCACTCATGGCACGACTTGGCGTTCAGGGCACAGTGCGCGCATCCTTCGCTCTGTACAATACTAAAGAAGAGGTCGATACTTTCGTTGCCGCCCTCCAACGTGTCGTCACCATGTTCTGAGGTTTAGGATATTTTTAATTCAAGGTCGACGGTGTCAAAGTTGAATTAAGTTTCTGTTTTCTTTGTATTGCCCTCACTTTTGGGGATAAAAATCCCACGCGTTCGATTGGTGCAAAAACCTTGCTACGGTCATCTCGTTGATAGAATTTCCGTTTGTAATCCATGGAAAATCGACATATAATAAAGTCTTTAGCGAGAATACTTTTCAGAACGCTACGCTATATGTCCCTGAGGGAACAATCGGAAAATATAAGGCTACGGAGGGTTGGAAGGACTTCGTGTTTATTGAAGAAGGCATCCCCAGCGGCATTGCCGACGTGCCTGCGCAGGCTGTCTTGTTGCAGAGCGAGAACGGTGTGCTGAGTGTTCAGGGGCTGGCCGACGGCACGCCGGTGAGCGTCTACGGCATGAATGGCATCCAGGCAGGCTCTGCTGTGAGCAAGGGCGGTCAGGCCATCGTCGCCCCGTCCCTCCCGTCAGGCTCTGTCGCCA
>JAFSRY010000066.1 GCA_017445845.1 Prevotella sp. | reverse complement strand
GGGCCATCCACGCGCTGATAGACCGCATCAAGGTGACGGGCGACGACGCGAAGACATGCGGTCTCTTCGGCTACACGAGTTTCAACGCCGTGCGCTACTTCGAGGACATCGCGGTGAAGGACGAGACGCAGGCGAAGAACGACGCCCCCGACCTACTATATATATTATATAAGGTGGTGATTGTATTCGACCACTTCAACAATACGCTGAAGATTGTAGAGATAGCCCCCCTCCCCGCCCCCCCGAGGGGGGGAGCAGTTACCTCTGCTACCGACAAAACTAATGAAGCCCCCTCGGGGACCGTAGGGGGGGCTTTGGATGACATCCTCAAGGCGATGAACCGCTCGAACGTCAATACTTACGACTTCCATCCTGTGGGTGAGACGACATCACCACTCACTGACGAGGAGCACAAGGCTAACATCCGCAAGGGCATCCAGCATTGTCTGCGTGGTGATGTCTTCCAGATTGTACTTTCACGTCGTTTCATTCAGAAGTACGAGGGTGATGATTTTAAACTTTACCGAGCACTCCGTTCTATCAACCCCTCGCCTTACCTCTTCTACTTTGACTTCGGCGGATTCCGCATCTTCGGCTCCTCGCCGGAGACCCACTGCCGGATAGAAGCCACAGTGCCCGACGGTTCTCCGTCGGGTGCCCCAACCTTCCGCGCCTACATCGACCCCATCGCCGGCACGACGCGGCGCACGGGCGATGCCGAGGCCGACCGCCGCGGCGCGGAGTACCTGCGCAACGACCCGAAGGAGAACGCCGAGCACGTGATGCTCGTGGACCTGGCACGCAACGACCTCTCGCGCAACTGCCACGGCGTGAAGGTGGATTTTTATAAGGACTTGCAGTATTATTCGCATGTCATCCATCTGGTTTCTCGTGTATCTGGCGACCTCGACAAGGATGCCGACCCCATCAAGGCGTTTATCGACACCTTCCCCGCCGGCACGCTCTCTGGAGCACCGAAGGTGCGTGCCATGCAACTCATCAGTGAATACGAGCCGCACAACCGCGGTGCCTACGGTGGCTGCATCGGCATCATCGGCATTGACGGCAGCCTGAACCAGGCCATCACCATCCGCACCTTCGTCAGTCGCAATGGCGAACTATGGTTCCAGGCCGGAGGCGGCATCGTAGCGAAGAGCAACGTGGAGTACGAACTACAGGAAGTGAACAACAAACTGGGCGCATTGCGCCGCGCAATAATGATGGCAGAAAAAATGTAAGATTATGAAGATAGTAATTATAGACAACTACGACTCGTTTACATATAATCTGAGTCATCTAGTCAAGGAACTGGGTGCTGAGGTCACCGTCCTGCGCAACGACCAGTTCGAATTAAGTCAACTGGAGGAGTTCAGCAAGATTATCCTTTCTCCCGGCCCGGGCATCCCCTCGGAGGCGGGCCTGCTGCTCGACGTTATCCGCACATACGCTGGCAAGAAGCCTATTCTGGGCGTCTGCCTGGGACATCAGGCTATCGGCCAGGTGTTTGGCGGCAAACTGGAAAACCTCAGCGACGTGTTCCACGGCGTAGCCACTGAAGGCACGCAGTTTGAGAACGACGAGATATTTTTTGGACTGCCCCGTCGTATTACGATGGGTCGCTATCACTCATGGGTTGTGTCAAAAGATGGGCTCCCTGACTGTCTCGAAATCACTGCTGAGAGCGACGAAGGTCAGATTATGGCACTCAAGCATAAGTCCCTCAACATACGTGGCATACAGTTCCACCCAGAAAGCGTGCTCACACCCGACGGGAAGAAGATGCTGCAAAACTGGATGTTTCTCTAATCAATCGTAAATCGAAAATCAGTAAATCGAAAATCAATTCAATATGGCACAGACAATGAAAGACATCCTCAACCGGATGCTCAACCACGAGGAACTATCCCGTGAAGAAATGAAGAACATTCTGATTGGCATCACCCAGAGTGAGTACCCCACAGAGCAGATCACAGCCCTGCTCACCGCCCTGCAGATGCGCGGCGTCACCGTCGACGAACTCCTCGGCTTCCGTGACGGCATATTGGAGACCGGCGTACCCGCCATCCTCGATGCCGACCGCTACATCGACGTCGTGGGTACCGGCGGCGACCGCAAGAACACTTTTAATATCTCGACGACCTCATGTTTCGTCATCGCTGGTGCCGGCTACAAGGTGGCCAAGCACGGCAACTACGCCGCCACCTCCGTCAGCGGCGCATCGAACGTCATCCAGCACCACGGCATCCGCTTCACCGACGACATCGACCGCCTGAACCGCTCGCTGAACGAGGCCGGCATCGTATACCTCCACGCCCAGTTATTCGCCCGCGCCATGAAGTTCGTCGGACCCATTCGCAAGGCATT
>JAFSRY010000065.1 GCA_017445845.1 Prevotella sp. | reverse complement strand
GGCGATGTCTATACAAACCAGCCCAAGTTTGGCGGACTGACGCAGCTCGGAGCCGATGCCATCCGGGAGTGCGAGCGTCTGGGAATGCTCGACGAACTGGCCCACTGTGACAGAGCCACCATAGCGATGGCTCTGCAGGTGGCTACGAAACCTGTGCTCATCTCACACACAGGATTGAGCACACGTCTGGGCAGCAACGAGTTTATGGGCAAGATGATGCGTCCGCGGCTGATTACCCCTGCTCAGGCATGGATGGTGGCAGCCAAGGGCGGAGTCATCGGCATCTGGCCGCATCTGGCTTCTTCGCCGGAGGAGTATGCCTCCAACATCCGCGCCATGGTGGACATTGTGGGCATCGACCACGTCTGCATCGGCACCGACTCGAAATCACGCCTGAGTATCAGGAGATAACTCCCGAAATGAAGGAGCGTTTCAAAAAGCAGCAGCGTGAGCATGAGCACGGGCAGGGCGACAGGCCGCAGGGGGACAGGAAAGGAGGGGGACCGAATTTCCCGAAGAAAGACCCCAACGCCGTCAACCACGAGTGGCAGGACCAGCAGGACAATTTCTACCACTCCGTCATCCGCTGCCTGCTGAAAGAGGGCTTCACTGCAGGGGAGATAGAGAAAATAGTCAGCGGCAACTTCTGCCGTGTGTTCAGTGAGGCTACAGATAAATGAGACAGATAAAAAAGAAACGGTTATGAAGAGAGTAATTGCAATAATGCTTGCAGCCTGTGCAGCAACGGGTGTTTTGGCTCAGCCGGCATTGAGTTTTGACAAGAGCAATGGTGTCAGGTCGTCGCTGACATACGTGGATGGAACCAAGGTATCCTATACGGCCTATGAGGGGCTGTTCTACGTAACGAACGTGGAGGACTCGGCCTATCAGACGATGAATGTCTATGTGCCCGACGGGGCAACGCAGCAGACGCCCATCTTCCTGCGTACCTACGTGGGCGGCTACATGGCTTCGAAAGCCGGACAGCCACAGGCGGGCGATGCTACCGGCCGTGCGCTGAAGGAGGGCTACGTGGTGGCTATCCCTGGCGCTCGCGGGCGCAACTCGACGATTATGGCAGACAAGGCGTATGCCAAGGCGCATAAGGGCGTGAAGAAGGGGCAGACCATCTATACCGGTCGTGCGCCGAAGGCCATCCTCGACTTGAAGGCCGCCATACGCTATCTGCGCCATTTCGACAAGGAGATGCCGGGCGATGCCGAGCGCATCATCACCGACGGCACGAGTGCGGGCGGTGCCATGTCGTCGCTGATGGGAGCCACGGGCAACAATCCCGCCTATGAGCCTCTGCTCAAGGCGATGGGTGCCGCACAGGAGCGAGACGATGTGTTTGCCTCGGTGTGCTTCTGCCCTATCACCGACCTCGACCATGCCGACATGGCCTACGAGTGGCTGTATAACGGCACCGACTCGCGCCAGCAGGGCAATCCCGACGTGCTCGCCGTGAGCAATGAGCTGAAGGCGCAGTTCCCTGCCTACATCAATAGCCTGAACCTTCGCAAGCCAGATGGAACGCCGCTCACTGCCGACAATTACCTGAACTTCATCAAGCGCGAGATTATCCGTGCGGCACAGATAGCCAAGAATGCCGGTGCCGACATCCCCGACAGCATCGGCTTCACGTTCAGTCAGGATGCAGGTTTCGGGGCGCCTCCGATTAATGGCGGCATGACGGGTGGTATGAGACCTCATGGCGACAGGAAGCCTGAAGGCGGTATGCCCCCGATGATGATGCGTCGTGGCGGCGGCAAGAAGGCTGGCGAGTACATCACCGACCTCGACATGCAAAAATACCTGAACTATGTTGTATCGACCCAGCCGCTGAAGACCGCTCCCGCTTTCGACACGAAAGGCGTCTGTGGACAGAATGCCTCTGGCGAGAACGGGGAATTTGGCGATGCTACTGGTACGAGCGTCAATTTTACTGAATACGGCGCGCAGAGGACCGGCTTCGTTCTGACGGACGATATCCGTCAGAACACACGCCTGCTGAACCCCATGAACTTCATCGGCGACGAGGAAACCGACGTGGCTCCCCACTGGTATATCCGTCATGGAGCCCGCGACCGCGACACCTCGTTCCCCATCCCCCTGAACCTCGCCATGAAGTTGCAGAACGCAGGCAAGGACGTAAACTACCTGTTGGCATGGAACCGTCCGCACAGCGGCGACTATGCCCTCGACGAATTGTTTGACTGGATTCGCAACATCACGGCTTCGAAGAGCAGCGTCGCTCAGACCTTCATCTCCAATAGGCACATCCGATAAGATTCACAGAATGAATCAGCCGTTTGGCCGAAAAGATTTGCAGATGAGTGCTGTCAGGCGTATCTTTGCATAAACTAAAAAAATGGTTATGAAAAAGGTATTCTTTCTGACAGCACTCATCGCATTGTGCCTCGACGTGACGGCACAGACACGGGCCGGCGGTTCGTCATCGACAAAGACTCCCGCAGGGGCTGCCTACATGCTCTCGGACGGTTCGACGGTGACAAAGCCTATCCGGGCCATACGGGCAGCGACATCGACGAGCCGTCGAAAACCATTAAGGCGGGCGGGCACGGTGTTCCCGGTGGAGAAAACACCGTCCGCATGGCCGACGGCTCAATACGCTACCTCTCAGTGCTCGAAGC
>JAFSRY010000064.1 GCA_017445845.1 Prevotella sp. | reverse complement strand
GAGGGTTAACGATTTCTATTAGTTTTCCTCTGCTGACCATCCGGGGTTCTGGACGAGGAGGTCGTTGCGATAGAGGTCGGTCTGGGGGATGGGGAAGAGCGACATGCGCTTGTTGAACACGCGGGTGTCCTGTACGAAGCGTTTGTAGAAGATGACGTTCTTGTTGGCATCGGTCTGTCCGATGGCATTGACGTTGAAGCCCAGCATCTCGCCACCTTCACCACCCTTGTGGTAGGCGGGATATACCCAGCTGTCGGTCATCTGCGGGTCGTTGTCGTTGCCACGCCATGTGCCGTTGGCGACACCCCATCGACGTACGTCGAAGTAGTGCTTGGACTCGTAGGAGAGTTCGAGGATGCGCTCCCGATAGATGGCTTTGAGGACGGTCTCTTGGTCGTAGGCTGGCAATGCCAGTTTCTCCTTACCTCGTGCGCCGAGTGTGTTGTCGGCAGCCGACGTCTTATACTCCGCCACACCGGCACGCGCGCGGATGACGTTCATGTATTCGATGGCTTTGTCGAGTTCACCAAGTTCAGCGTAGCATTCAGCTGCGTTCAGGTAGATTTCTCCGAGGCGGAGCACCATGGCCATATCCCAGTTGGGAGTCTTGGCATAGTAGAGCTTGCGCGTGATGGTTCCGAAGATGGGGTAGTCGTGGGTGTTTCCGTTGGGTCCTGAGTTACCGTTGTATTCCATTTCCACGGGTGTGTCCTTGTCGAAGTCCCACGGACGGTACTGGAAGGTGACGTTCAGGTAGAAGCGTGCTTCGCGGTCGTAGAACTGCTTCATGACGGGATGGCCGGAGGCGATGCGGAAGTAGGAGTGGTTGGGTGACAGTTCTGTGTTGTAGGTGTCCTTGCACTCCAGTGCCTGGATGATGGCGTTGGCACCACGCACGGCGGTGGGAATGTTGTCGTTGTCGTAGGTGAAGTAGCCGGAGTCTTCGTCGTCGATGCGCTTGCCTTCGGCAGTGAAGAAGAGGTCGACGAACTGCAGTGGCACGGTATAGGCACCTCCGCCCTTGTCGTAGTTGGATGCGAGGTTGCCGAAGCGTGGCACCATGGCATAGGTTTCGTTGCTGGAGTTGGTGCGCCCGTAGATCATCTCCTCGTTGTCGGAGCTGCCACGGCTGGCTTCAAAGACGGAGTAGTAGGGGTCGGCCTTGGTGATGTCCTCGGTGAGTTTTTTGTCTTTGTCGCGATAGGTCAGGCGGAACTTTCCGCTGTTGATGATGTCGAGGGCTGCCTTGAGGGCGTCGCGCCACTTCTGCTCGTCGCGGCTCTGCGGGAAGAGCTTCGTGCCGTCGGTGTTGGCCAGTCCCTGGAAGTAGGGGTCGCCGTTGTAGAGATAGCTGGCACGGAAGAGGAGCACGATGGAACGGAGTCCTTCTACGGCTTCCTGGGTGAGGTTACCCTTCATCTGTGCGTTGTAGATTCTTTCGGTGAACTGTGATGCAAGTCGGCCACTCTTCAGTACGTCGTCGAGTTCGCTGAGGATGTAGTCGAAGCACTGGTCGACGGTGGCACGGGGCAGCATGTAGTCGCTGGTGGGTTCGTCGACTCCGAAGATGCGGTCGCCGACGAGTGGTACGGGTCCGTAGAGCTTCACCATGTTGAAGTAGAACATGGCGCGCAGGGCACGGCACTCGGCTTTGGTCCATTCTTTCTCGTTGTCGGGCATACGGCTGCACTTGTCAACGTTGGCCAGGTAGATGTTGGCATATTGGATGCCGCGATAGTACTCGCGCCAGATACGGTTGACGAAGTCGGTGGAGGGATACATCGTTCCGTGGATGATGTTGTGTGTCTCCACCCAGTCCCAGGGCAGGTATCCTTCGATGGTGCCCGGTCCCCAGAACATAGCCGTTCCGCCGGCATATCGGTTGGTGAAGTCGGGGAAGTAGCTGTAGACGTTGGTGAGCCATTCGAGTGTCAGACCGCGGTTTTCGAAGACATCATCGAGCGACATGGCATTGTTGGGCACATCGTCGAAGTAGTCCTCGCACGAGGTGAACGAGAACATGGCCATTCCAGCTAAGATAATTCCAAATATATTCTTTTTCATATTTAAATCCTCCTTTTTTTAAATATTGAAGTTCACACCGAAGGAGATGGTTCGCGTGTTAGGATAGGAGATACCGTTGTCGGTATTGAGCTCAGGATCCCACAGTTTGAACTTGCTCCATGTGAATACGTTCTCGCCCATGACATAGAAGCGTCCGCCACGCAGGAAACCACTCTTCTGCCAGGCCTTCGGGAAGTAGTAGGAGACGGTGAACTGCTTCAGACGCATGAAGCTGACATCACGGCGCCACCATGTGGAGACCTTGTAGTTGTTGAGGTTTGACGGGTCGTTGCCACCCCATGCCAGCCGGGGATAGAACACGTCGGTGTTCTCGGGGTCGTCGGGCGACCAGCGGTCGGTGATGTTCGAATAGAGCGTACCGCCACCTGTAGAGCTCTGGAACGGAATGATGCCGTTGCCACGCAGGATGCGGTGGGCATCGGCGACGCCCTGGAAGAGGATGCCAAGACCGACGTTCTTATAGCGGAAGTCGCCACCGAAGCCGTAGTAGATGCGGGGCAGGTCGCCGCGCGAGATGGCCATGCGGTCGTTGTCGTCGATGGTGTTGTCGCCGTTGAGGTCTTTATACATGATGTCACCGGGTTTGACAAACTGGCCGGGATAGGTCTCACCGAACTGGGTGATGCCACGCTGCTGAATCTGCTCAGTGCTGGTGTAGAGTCCTTCAGCCACATAGCCCCATTCAGCCAGCACATTGTGGCCGCGCTGGTCGAGCCAGGGGAAGTCGGGCGTTGCCTGTGCATTTTCGATGACTTTGTCTTCGTTCTCGGTCATGTTACCGCGGATGGAGACGGTGAAGTCCTTGCCAAACTGATGGTTCCACTCGGCGGAGAGTTCATAACCCTTGTTCTCGACAATACCGACGTTGGCCGACACATCGCGGGCCAGACCTCCGGTTTCGGCAATGTTCTGGCGGTTGACGAAGATTTTGTCACGACGCTCCTTGAAGAGGTCGATGACAACGGTGAGCTCGTCGCCGAAGAAGTTGATGTCGATACCAAGGTCCTGCTTGCGGATCTTCGACCACTGGGCCTTGTATCCATAGGCATCGTAGGCACGGCCGCCACCGGCTCCGTTGCGACGCCAGTAGGTAGAGTAGTCACCGCCACCGCCTATCTTGGTGAAGTAGCTGAAGCGGTCGCCCGACGAGTCGTTACCGACGACACCGTCGCTATAGCGGAACTTCAGGAAGGAGACGTATTTGGAGATGGGTTCCCAGAACTTCTCGTTGGAGGGCACCCAGCCGAGGGCGAAGGCGGGGAAGACACCGAAGCGTTCGCCTGGCTCGAAGTTCTCAGAACCTGTATAACCGACGTTAGCTTCCACGAAGTAGCGGTTGGCGTAGTCGTAGGTGACGCGACCAGAGAGGCTCTGCTGCTTATAGGGCAGTACGGAGAACAGCGACGAGTCGTTGGCATCGAGGCGATTGCGCATGTTGAAGAGCAGGAGTCCGGTGACGGTGTGCACCTTGTTGAAGATGCGCTTGTAGTCGAGGGCGCCTTCGAAGTAGAACGTACGGTATACCCACTTGTTGGCAGCAACGTTCACGGACGTGTTACCCTGATACTGCTCGTAGAGTTTGATGGCCTCAACACTGGTGTCATAGATATTGTTGCCGTTGGCATCCTGACCGATGACGGGATAGAGTGACTGGTCGATGACCCATGTTCCGTCGGAACCCTTGTTGGGGATGGGTTTCCATGTGGAGTCATAGACACTGTAGTCGATGTTCTGGTTGGCTCGCACGTCGAAGGCGATGAGGGCGCGTGCCGAGAGACCTTTCAGCCAGTCGGTGAAGCCGAGGTCCTGAGATACCTTCAGATTGGTATTCACCTGTACTTCGTCGAGACTCTTGTGTCCGCGGCGGGTCAGCTGTACCCAAGGTGAGTCGTTCTCGCGGTTGTCGGGCGAGTTACCCGGGTTCTCACCGTTTGGATACTGCACGGGATAGATGACGGGGTTGGTGGTCATGGCGTAGCCGAAGATGTCGCCCAGACTCAGTTGCGGATAGTTACCGCTGGAAATATATCCGCTCACACCGACGTCGATGTTGGTGGTCTTCGTGGCCTTGAGGTTGATGTTGGTCAGGAAGTTGTAGCGGTTGTAGTCAATCTCGGTGCTGTAGTCCTGAGCGGGGTCGGTCTTGGTGAGACCTTTCTCGTTGTAGTAGGACAGTGAGATATAGTATTGTGCATTGGGAGCACCACCACGGATGTTGACGTTGGCACGGCGGTTCCAGCCCGTCTTGTGGTAGAGTTCCTTCATCCAGTCTACATTGGGATAGAGATACTTGTTGATGGTGGGATTGTTGGCTACCGTGGCAGCATAGGCCTGCTCGTCGGCTGTCAGGGGCATCCCATTGGCAATCTTCGTATTGGTGATGTAGTTTTGTGAGTAGTAAGTACCGCGGCCACTGTTGGAATAGGCTTCGTTGACGGCATTCATATAGGTGATGGCATCGGTCAGCTCAGGAATCTTCGTGAGTGAGGTGATGCCCTGATAAATGTCGAACGAGAACTTGGGCTTGCTGACTTCACCGGGCTTGGTGGTGATGATGATGACACCGTTACCGCCGCGCACACCATAGACGGCTGTCGAGGCAGCGTCTTTCATGACGGTGATAGACTCGATGTCTTCGGGGTCGAGGTCGTTGAACGAACGCTCAATACCGTCGACGAGGATCAGCGGGCCTTCGTTGCGGTTGGTGAGCGTGGAGAGACCACGAATCCAGATGTCGGAGTCATCCTGTCCGGGGACACCGGTACGCTGGACTGACATCACACCCGAGACGCGACCGGCGAGGATGGACGACATATTTGCAACAGGTGCCTTCACATGCTCCATCTTCAGGGTCGACTGAGCACCCAGCACCGAAATCTTCTTCGTGGTGGTGGCGGCCGTGACGACTACTTCGTCAAGAGCGGAGATGTCTTCGTGCATCACGATGTCGACAAGTGTTCCGGTGACCTTCACTTCCTCGGTCTTGAAACCTGTATAGGTGGCTACCAAGATGGGCTTGTCGGTTGTTGTTGTGATAGTATATGAACCATTGATGTCGGTGACGGCAATGTTGGTCGTTCCCTTTTCGGTGATGGTCACACCGATGAGCGGCTCTCCCTGAATGTCCTGCACACGACCCGACACCTTGACGGAAGCGGCTACGCATGGGATGGAAAGAAAGGCTACCAACAGAAGCAGCAAACCCTTCCGCATGTTTTCGGTTATTCTTTTATTCATATAGAAAGATGTTTGGAATTAATTTTCTTATCAGGTGTTGTTCCTGTCAATAGGTAGAAAGGGGATGTGCCGGCGAGCCGGCACATCCTCTTTGGATAGGTTTGGTTTACTTCACGATGAACTTACGGCCGTCGCGGATGATGATACCCTTGACATTCTGGCCGTTCACCTGCTGACCCATGACGTTGAAGGTCTTGCCGCTGCCATAGTAGCTCTGGGCAGCGTTCACATCCTTGATGCCCAGCTCAGGATTCATCTTGGCGTTCTTCAGGACGGGCCAAGGATAGGTTTCATCGCCCATCTGCCAAATGTTGGTGAAGTCCCAACCGAGGTCGGTATAGGTAGTCTGCTGCTTGAGAGCCTCTGCAGAGACACCTGTTGCTGCCTCTACGTCACCACCCTCGGCGGTCAGACGGTTGTTCGGCCAGTCGGTATCACCGTCCATGATGGCTGTTGCATTGTAGATATTGTCGTGGAAGTTGATGATGTTCCATTCAGCTGAATTGTCACCACCAGCACGGTTACCGCCGATGAACGGAGCTACAACGTGAGGACTACCGTCGCCGAAGGAATGGCAGTCGCCTATAGATGCGCAGTGTTCGATGGTCACCGTACCTCCGGCCTTGTCGATCAGACCGACGACACCGCCGACCCAACCACGGGTATAGGCATTGAGTTCGCCATTGAAGTAGCTGTTCTGGACATTGGCACCCACGCTGAGCGTGCAACCGAAGAAGCCACCAACCTGCGAGTAAGCATATACATATCCATATACCATGCAATCCTTGACCGTCACGTCATCGGCGTCACCAGCCAGGATGGCAACGTGGTCGTTACCCCATACCTTACCGTTCAGTGCCAGCTGATCGAAGGTCGTGCTCTGGGCAGAACCGACGAAACCAACGTGGTTGCCGCCGGCGTTGACAACCTGGAAGTCTTCAAAGGCGATGTTCTTGATGGTGGCACCCGTTGTCTTGCCAAAGACACCGAAGTCATTGCCACTGCCTTGAGCCTTCAGGCCCTTCACCTTATGTCCCTTACCGTCGAGGGTACCGGTGAACTCTTTACCGTTGCCATTAGCGAAGCCACCGAACTCGACACCGGTCATGTCGATGTCGGCAGTGAGCACGTAGTTGGCAGAGAGGTTGCGGGCGATATTCATGAACTGCTCTACGGTGGCGACTTCCTTATCGCCGTCGTTCTGGGTAACGAAGATGTTGAAGGTATCGTCGCCGTCGACAACATACTTGCCGGCAACAGAAGGATCGATAGAAACCTTCACCTTCACATTACCTTCACCGGTGTATTCACCACCGATACCGGCATAGATACTGTTGTCGCTGGGCTCATATTCAGCATACTGACCACCTTCGACAATCTCGAAGTTCAGCGGCTGACCCCATGAAGCATGGAGCTTGTCCATCGACTCATATTCATAGCCCATGATGTAGATGAGGGTGAGGTCTTGCGGCAGGTCGAAGATGGTTGTTGTCAGCGGAGCCTTCATCCACTTCAGTACGGGATAAGCCTTGCCTTCCGTACCCTCAACGAATGCCCATGTGTTGTCGAAGTCCCAACCGAGGACATCTGTATAGAAGCTCTTACTCTTGGCCTGAGCGTCATCCACCTGCTCACCGGCAGCCGAGTCGGCATCGCCGATATTGCTGGAGGTACCGCCGTTGATGAGGGTACTGCGGATGATGTAGTTGTTGGCAAGAGTCATGCTGCGGCTATAGAGACCAATCAGGCGGGCGTCGCCAAGGTCGCCGGTAGCATTGTTCATGTGAGCGGGAGCCGACATGTTGTTGGAGATTTCAGAAGGATAGGTGTCAGCGTCGAGCAGCGAGACGATAGAGGTCACGTTGGTGGTGTTGTTGGCATCGATGATACCTGTGAAGAGGGTGCGCTGGATGATACCGCAGTTGATCACACCGGCAATACCACCGGCCTGGAACTGACGAGTGAAGATACGAGAGTCGGAGACACAGTCTTCAACAACACATCCCTCTCCACCGTCCTGGTTGACGTCACCGGTGATAGAACCGACGTGGTCGCGGCCCTCAAGGTAGGAGTTGGTAACAAAGCAGTTGGAGATGAGACCACCATAGGAACGTCCGGTGATGGCAGCTGTATTGGCGTTACCAACGAAGTAAGCGTCGGCAATACCGAGGTTCTTGATCACTGCATTATGAGAGGTTGAGAAGAGACCGACGTTGTCGAGGTTTGCATTCTCAAAGCGGAGACCCTTGATGACATGGTAGTTACCATCGAGCGTTCCCGTAAAGTCGGGCAGCGGAGTGAAGGCAATGCCAGTCATGTCGATGTCGGCGGTGAGCTGGAAGTTGGCGCTGGGATTCTTGCGAATCTTCTCCAGGTCATCGGGTGTGGCGATGTTGGTATCCATTTCCAGGACAGACACATTCACCTTGATCTCGCAGCCCTTGGTATAGCCGTCGTCAGCGGTGGCAAAGGTAATGGTGGCAGTACCGGCCGTTGTAAACTCAAGATGAGTGCCGTTGGCACTGACAACAGAAGGATTAGACGATGTAACCGTAACGGTCTTGCCGAGTGCGGAGAAGGCTCCTGTCTCAAGGGAATTGCCTACATAGGCTTCGGCAGGTATTTCGTTGAGGATGATATAGTCACCATCAAAAGGAACGCTCATGCCAGCCAGAACAGGGAAGCGACCGTCAGCCAGACTCCAGGCATCGCCGAAGCCGATGGCCTTGTAGGTGGCAGCCTTCTTCAGGTTGTCCACCGTTGTCTCCTCACCATTGTGAGTGGGGTCGAGGTCGGCGTGCATAAGTTCTGTTCCGTCGGTCTTGAAAATCTTGGTAGATTCAGAAATAAGGTTATCTGCAGCGTCGAGAATAGAATTCTCATTCAGAGGACCACCGGCAATACCGTGGGTGTAGCGGTTGCCTCCTGTGACGGGCAGGTCACCATACTGACCAGTCAGACTGACAGCAGCGCAGACATTACCCAGTACAGAGGTCGTGCCATCCTCATAGAAACCGACGATACCGCCGCAACCACCCCACTGGCCTACACGAACCTGGCCAAGGAAGAGGTTGTTTTCCAGTGTGTTGATACCTTTCGACCAACCGGAGATACCGCCACCCTGATATTCGCGTCCGTCGACATAGGCCGTAGACATACAGTTGGAAACGATACCCATTTCCTCAATGTGGCCAACGATGGCACCTTCGTGGTCGCGGCCACTGATGATACCAGAAGTGAACACACCGTCGATGACACCGCCGCCGAGCAGACGACCTGCCACGATACCGACATGTTCGTTACCACGGACATTGGCACCTACGATGCGGAGGTTCTTGACCTCACCGTTTACCTGTCCGAACAGACCTACACCGTTGTTGTCGCCAGTAATGGTGAGTCCCTTGATGCTGTGGCCTGCGCCATCGAAAGATCCTGTGAAAGGAGCACCGGAAGAACCGATAGGACTCCACTCACCACTCAGTGTAATGTCTGCAGCAAGAACATAGCTTCCTGCCAAATCATTAGAGATGGCGACCAAACCGGCCTCATCGGTAATCTGCGTCTGGGCAGATGCCGTGAATGAAGCGCACAGGGCGGCTACCAAAACCAATGACTTCTTAAGTAATGATTTACGCATAACTTTAATGATTTAATTGGTTATTAATAAAGTGAATTTAAAAGATATTTTCTTGTTTCCGATTTCATGCTTTCTCCGTCGCGACGGGCCGTGAGGACAAAGAGACGCACGCCTTTTCCAGCCGATGCCGGCACGCTCAGAAGGTTTTCCTCGCCGCCATTGACGGGGTATGCCTTGCGAAGGAGCTGCCTGCCGTTGAGGTCGAGGACATGAAGCGTCAACTCACCGATGCCCTGCGGGACTCGGCAACGCAGCTGACCGTGGGCGTCAAGGCCAAGGATGGTCAGTTCGGCTGGCAGTCCTTCGATGGAAGCGACAGGCGACTCGTCGCCCACCCTTCCATAGACTGCAAACTCATAGATACGAGTGGTAGAGCCTTCCTGCTCGCCTTGCAGGATTTGCAGCCGGACACGCTCGGTCATAAAGGGTTCCACACCGCGAAGGATTTTATTGTCGCTGTTGTCTTCTACAATGTCTACATCGACCCAAGTACGGTTCTCATAACGTTGCAGCTTACACGACTTCGTGATATATCCGGATGCCTCCGACCCGGCGTTCAGCACCATCCACTGACACACCTCGACGGGTTTGTCGAAACGATATTCAAGGAAGGGAGTCTTGCTGGCTCCTCCGTCGACGCACCACTTGGTCAGCTCGTTCATGTCGGCAGCCATCGCAGGAGCCTCGTTGCTGTTGATATAGCTGCTGGCGGAGACGGTACGAGGTGCCAGATAACCTCCGCAACGGCTGTCGTCGTCGGCCGTCAGTTCGCGATAGTCTATATAGGTGTTAAGTTCCGAAAGCGGTTGCACGTCGTCAATGTCACTATGACCTGTAGAAGCAGCAAAGAGCAACAGGTTGTTGTCGCGCGGAAGAACCAACTTGGAGGCATTCTCACCGAGGGGTATCGCGTACATATATATATAAAGGAAACCGTATGCTTCGTTGGCATTTCTCGACACGACATGGCTGTGGGTCGTGGTGAGGGCCACGTCCTGCCGGCGGTATCGGGTGCCGGCATTGAAGGGTGAGCCCAACTGTCCGAGTGTTCCTGCGAAGTAGGGGACGTCGAGCAGATAGGTGTCGTCGCCAACGGTGACCTCGGCAGCAGTGCCATGCTTGTTGATGCTGGCCATGAGCAGATAGAGGGTCTTCTGTCCGCTTTCTGGTGAGATCTCGATGGTCTGCGCCTGAGCCCTGACGGCATTGCGCTCGCCGTCAGCTTTCGGCCCCATGAGGAAGGTGATGTCATGGCATCTCACCTCGTCGGGCACCTGTTCGGCCGGATAGGCATAGAGACCCGTCGAAGACGCATCGTTCTTCTTCGAGTCGAAGCTCATCATGTCGATATTATAGAAAGCCGTCAGGTCGACGGGCTGCTGTGTGGCGGATGATGGGGTTTGGTCGTGGGCAGGAGCTAACGTGACGGCGAAGGTTTTCGGCTGATATTTTCCGATGTTGAGCGACAGCGTATTGCCTTCGAAAGTATATTCCATCGTGGAAGCTTCCACGGGCTGTTCCAAACCATCAACCTCACGGATGCTGACGATGTCGGCGGGGAAGGTCAGCCGGACGTCGTTCTGCGCTCTGCCTGACCACTCATAGAGTCTGACGATGAGTTCGTCACTATATTCCGACTGCTTCACGGCCTTCAGCGACACCTTGTCACTATTGACGCTGATGAAAGGCACGCTGCGCCCCAGCGTTCCTTCGTGCTTGGCGGCAGTGAAGGCCACGAGGGGTTGGTTGAGTTGTGAGGCCTGCTGCTGTGTATCTTCCGACCAATTGCCCTGATGGGGCAGATAGGCATAGGTGAAGAGGTTTACACCGAGGTCCTGATAGCCCTGATGGGTATAGCTGTCACCTGTGGAAGGCGTATGGATGAGGGTCAGCCGGAGTGAGGTGTTGGTAGGTTTGTCCCAACCGTATTTACAGTCGTTGAGGATAGAGACACCCGAGGAACCGTTCGAGGCCGTCATGTCGGCCCACTGATGACCTTGCACTTCGTATTCGTCTCCAGTTCGGATGCCACGTTCGATAGTTCCTAACGACAGGTCATAGGTATCGGTAGAATGGGTGAAGGCGGTCTGGAAATTGGCCTTGAGCATTCGGCCGCGCGACTGCCAGTCGACTTCACTGACGCAGTCGATACGGTTGTTGAGCGCATTCATGCGATAGTATTGAACGAAGGTTGAACCCTCCTGGCTGCGCTCCACACGGAAGCTCTTGCGTAAGGGTCCATCCTCAGCCAGCGTGATACTGACGTTACCGGTGACGGGTGTTGCCGTGCGCCGCACGTCGGTATAGGAGATTTCCCATGAGGGCCACGCATCTTCGTGGTCGTCGATGAGTTGCAGTTGCGAATTGTTCAACAGTGTGCGGCCCTGCTGAACGTCGACAAGGCGCTGCACGTCGCCGGTCTGACTGACGCTGAACCGATAGTTGCCGTTGGAAAGCGTGCGTGAAGTTTCGTCGACGGTGAGGGTGGAGGTGAGGTCTGACTGTTCGCCGAGTCGCACGTCATAGACGGCATAGCCCAATGAGGGCACGGTGGCAGCGAAAATGAAATGCAACTCACCCCTTGCAGCATCATAACGGTTGATTTGCGCAAGGACTTCCTTTCCCTCGGCATCGAGCACGCGCAGGCTTTCAGGATTGGCTGTCACGGGCAGGGTGGCTTCGACAATGTCGGTACGCTGCCACGACAAGGGATTGTAGACGATGACGGGCGTACCCTCTACCTGTGTGTCCATTTTTGCGATGACCGCTGCCGAAGCCTGTGCCAGTTGGGCTGCAAAGGACTTGTTGGCCGACACATAGTCATTCATCGAGAAATAATAGGCATTGGGAATGCTCGTTCCGGTGATGCCGTCGTGGTGGGCTTGCCAGAGGTTGCGCACCCACGCCTCAGCCAGTTCTTCACGAGGATAGCTGCGGAGGCCGAGCCAATGTGCCAGTGCTGATGCTTTCTCTGCGGCATCGGCAAGGAGTTCGTTGCGACGGTTCCAAAGTTTCAGCATCGTTCGCGACGTGTAAGCACCGACACCATGAGTACGCATGGGAAGCTCGCCGTTGTGGACTTCATACTTTGAGTTTCTGTATAGGTCGAGATAGTCGAAGACCTCATCGGGTGTGGCCATGACGACCTTTACAGGTCCTTGGCTTGTCACGCTGTAGTTGAGCCAGTAGGGAGTGTTCTCGCCGTCTTTGTCGGCACGATCCTGCAAACCACCGCCGTGGTCGCTGCGAGGACCGACATATCTGACTTCGGCTGCTACGCCTGTACGCTGGTAGTTATTACGAATGGTCGAGAGCATGTCGGCATCGTTGGCCATGTCCTTGTTGTATTCTTCATGGGAGTCGTAGGCATGGGGCTTGTAGATGGCATAGATCTGCGAACCGTCGACACCCTGCCAGATGCCATAGGGAGGCATCTCGTCGTAGCCATTGGCACCCCAGCCAAGCTTGGCCGTATGGAAACCGCGGAAGCCGCAGTGGGCTGCCAGCGAGGGAAGGGCATAGGAAAAGCCGAAACAGTCGGGCAGCATGATATCGCGGCCACCACGAACGCCAAACTCTTTTTGGTAGAATTTGTTGGCGTAGAGCCAGTTGCGCATAATGCTTTCGGCCGACGACACCATCACGTCACTGGCATCGACCGAACAGCCCGAAACGTTCCAGCGGCCGGAGGAGATATACTTCTTCAGACGCTCATAATCAGAAGGATAATACTCCTTCATCCACATATACTTGATGGCGGCTTCATAGTTGAAATTGAAGTGGGGATATTTGTCCAAGAGCGCAAAATTCTGAGTCATGGTGTTCTTGACATACTCGTTGATGGTCGTGCGCACATCCCAGTTCCATTGGGTGTCAAGATGGCTGTTGGATATAAAGAGAAGCGTAGGCTGATCAGCCTGTCCCGATACGCGCAGGAAAGACAAACAGGACAAGATTGTCAAAAGAAGGTAAAGTCTAATGCTACTAAGTTTCATGTCTTCAGACAAAGAGGGTCTTTGTTATTGTTATCTGTGACCTTTGGTCAACTTCAGCCAAATCGTCGGCCAATCGTGAATGCAAAGATAGGGTATTTTTTCATAACAGCCAAATTTTTCAGGACCTTTTTTTACTTTAATAGTAAAAGTGGCATTTCCGACGCACTCTTCCGACTGACCGCTTAAATTGTGCACATTATAGGTCGATTAGCTCCTTTTGTGGCCGTTCTTCAGTGATGAAACCAACGGGACAAACAAACGGAAAAACGGAGAAAAAGAATTCAGAGTCGTACTTCATACAGGTGTGGCGATTACCTGTATGAGGTAACAGCCGTACCTGTATGAGGTAACAGCCATATTTATCAGAGGTACTAGTTTCATACGACAGCATTGGCTGTGACAATCCTTACGACCGACACAGCCGATAGCATCTTTCGAAAAAACTTAAAAGCCTTGGGGGGCGGAGTTGAAAAGAAGGGTGCCTTATTTCATGAGCACGACGTTCTTGTCTTCAACGTCGACCAGGCGGTTCTCACGGGCCTTGCCCAGTAGGAACATAGCTTCCTTCGATGAGCAGTGATAGTGCTCTTTCATGGCGGCAAGGAAGTGTTTCTTCTCAACCGACGCGCTGTTGGCTTGCTCGAAGACCTTTTCGATGAAGTCCTTCAGTTCGGGCAGCGTGAAATGTAAGTGCTTTTTGTGCAGGTAGTTGTAGATAACAAGCAGTGCGCACACAGCAATGATAATACCGAATACAAGTGTTCCGTTCATAATAGTTCTTTTTTTTATTTGGATTTTCTTTTTCCTATTAATTATATCTTGAGGACGTCTTAGAAGGCGTTTAAGGTTGCAAAACAGATTTTTCGCGACAAATATACACATTTTTTCTTAATCTGTGCATGAATTGAAAAAAAAAATGCCTTTTTCGAACATTTTTTTTGTTTTTGAGGGTTGTCTTAGGTTTTTTCGCTATATTTGCAGGTTGAAAATACAATACAACGGCTATTACTTACAAACTATAAAAACATTGTTATGAACGATTTGAAGAACAAACCGACTCCCGAAGAGGAGAAGAGTGCGGTGACAGAGGCATCCTCCTTCGACCGCAAGCGACACATCGCCGGTGCCATTTTCGGCCCCTTGTGTGCTCTTCTGGTATGGCTCACACCCATTGCTGGCCTGACGACCGAAGTGGATGGAGTCATGGTTCACAACGTTGTGGCCCATAAGCTTCTGGCCATCATGACGCTCGTCGCCATCTGGTGGATTACCGAGCCTGTCGCCATTCCCGTAACCTCTATCCTTGGCCCGACGCTCTGTGTAGTGTTCGGTGTTGTCAACATGAAGACAGCCTTTGCCGCTTTTGCCAACCCCATGATTTTCCTCTTCATGGGTGGCTTCATCATTGCGAAGGCGATGATGGTCAATGGACTTGACAAACGAATTGCTTATGGTATCATGTCAATGAAATGGGTGGGCGACTCACCCCGGCGCATCTTCCTCGCCATCGGACTGGCTTGTATGCTCTGCTCGGGATGGATCAGCAACACCGCCACGGCTGCCATGATGTTCCCCATTGCCCTCGGTCTGCTTGAGGCCATTCGCGAAATGATGGCAGCAAACGGTAAGTTCATCGACTTGCGTAACTATAAATATGCCACCGGTCTGATGCTCATGACGGCTTACGCATGTTCCATCGGTGGCGTGCTCACCCCCATCGGCACCCCGCCGAATATCATCATGCTCGGTTTCCTCAACGAACTGGCTCCCCAGGCACCCCATGTATCGTTCTTCGACTGGATGGTATGGGGCTTTGTCGCTATGGTGTGCTACTTCGTGATTGCCTACATCGTTTTGTGGAGGATGTTCCCCGCCGATGTCGACCATATCGACGGTGCACAGGACTTCATCCGCGACCACGTCAACCAACTCGGACGCTGGACACGCGCTCAGAAAAACACACTTATTGCCTTCATCGTGGCCGTTGCATTGTGGGTAGCCCCAGGCATCCTCAGCATTATCTATGGTTCCGACGGTGAAATCGTGAAGGAATACAACAAATATTTCCCCGAGGCCATCGCCGCCATGGTGGGTGCACTGTTGCTGTTCTTCCTGCCTGTCGACACGAAGAAGGGCGAAATGACGTTGAAATGGAAAGATGCCGTGGCCGGTGTCGAATGGGGCACACTGCTCCTCTTCGGCGGCGGACTCGCCATGGGTGGACTCATGTATACCACTGGCCTTTCCGAATGGATCGGCGATTCCATCAAGATCATGCTTGGAGGTGAACCCTCTGAAGTCCTCTTCGTCGCCATCTTCTGCGTGGCTGCACTGTTGCTATCCGAACTCACTTCACACACCGCAGCCACCAACCTCATCGGCCCCATTGCCATCGGCACGGCACTATCACTGGGATTCAGCCCCATTCCTGTCGCCGTCGGCATCGCCCTGTCGTCGTCACTCGGCTTCATGATGCCTGTTTCGACACCGCCTAATGCCATCGTCTATGCGTCGGGCTACATCCCCATCACAAAGATGATTAAATCGGGCGTTATCATCGATTTCATCGGTATCGCAGTGGTTACAATCCCGACAGTATTGCTTCTGGTGAAGCTCATCATGGGCGTATAGGCCGTAGAAACTGAAAAATGATTAAAAAGCCCGATTTCATCGGGAAAACCAAGTCTGGGGAATTTCCTTTGTCTGCTGCACGTCTTGCGGCCGGGGGAGTTCCCCAGATTGCTTTTTCTGCCCTCCATTTGTCTTTTTTTAAAGAAAAGAAGATTGAAATGTGTCGTATATCGAAAAAAATGTGTAGTTTTGTAAACCAAAAAAACAACTGTGCATCATGGAAGAACTGCTTCACTATGTATGGAAACACAAGCTGCTGCCCATCCATCCGCTGCGGACAACCGACGGAAGGGAGGTGGAAGTCATCGACACGGGGCTGCACAACCGCAATGCAGGACCTGACTTCTTCAATGCGAAAGTGAAAATCGACGGCACGCTTTGGGTGGGCAATGTGGAGATACACCAACGGTCGTCAGACTGGTATGTCCATCACCATGACCACGACGCCGCCTACAACAACGTCATCCTGCATGTTGTCAGCATTGCCAACATGGAGGTGACGACAGCCGACGGAAAGCATCTGCCGCAACTGCAAATAGACATTCCGGAAGAGGTGGCACGAAACTATGACGAACTGCGCATTGCCGACCACTATCCGCCCTGCTACCGTATCATTCCCGAAATGAGCCGCCTGACCATTCATGCCTGGATGAGTGCGCTGCAGACAGAGCGCCTTGAACAGAAGACAAAGGCCATCGTAAAGCGAGTGGAGCAATGCGAAGGGTCATGGGAAGCAGCCTATTTCATGACGTTGGCCCGCAACTTCGGCTTCGGCATCAACGGCGACGCTTTCGAGACCTGGGCCCGACAGCTGCCCCTGCAGGCAGCGGGGCATCATCGCGATGACCTCTTTCAGGTTGAAGCCCTTTTCCTCGGACAGGCAGGATTGCTCAACGAAGATGCCATTCCCGAACGCTACCGCGATGCAGCCAAAGGGGAAGGCCACTTCGACAGACTTCGAAACGAATATAAATACTTGGCTCATAAATTCTCCCTCCAACCCATAGATGCCCGACAATGGAGGTTCCTTCGTCTCAGACCCCAAAACTTTCCGCATGTCAGACTCTCACAACTGGCAATGCTTTATTATAAACGTCGGTCAGGACTTTCACAACTGCTCGACTGCACAACCATTGACAAGGCCAAGGAACTATTGACCACTGAAGCCACAGAGTATTGGAAAAACCACTATTCGTTTGGCTCGGAAAGCCCTTTCAGCCAAAAGAAACTGTCGGCATCGTCGCAGTCGCTGCTCCTTATCAACACCGCCGTCCCCATGCTCTTCGCCTACGGGCGACACCACGGAAACGAAGCGCTCTGCGACCGCGCCTTCGACTTTCTCGAACAACTCAAACCCGAAAGAAATCATATCGTCTCCATGTGGCAGCAATGTGGACTCGACGTTGAGACGGCAGGCGACTCGCAGGCACTCATACAACTCAAAAAGGAATACTGCGACCGAAAGAAATGCCTGCAATGCCGAATAGGCTATGCCTTCCTGTCGGCTGAGGTAAAGCCAAAAGTTCCGCACCCCACCATATCACTCCTGTCAGAACCCTAAGTCATGGAATATCAATTCGAAACCATCCTGGATGTACGCGACTATGAATGCGACATCCAAGGCATTGTCAACAATGCCAACTACCTGCACTACACCGAGCACACCCGACATCTCTTTCTGAAAGAATGCGGGCTGAGCTTCGCCGATATGCACAACAAGGGTGTCGACGCCGTCGTAGCCCGCATGAAGCTCAACTATAAAGTGCCCCTTCGCTGCGACGACCGCTTCCGGTCGTGCCTGAACGTCAGGAAGGAAGGGCTTAGATATGTCTTCACTCAAGACCTCTATCGACTGGACGACAACCGTCTGTCCTTCCGTGCCGAGGTGGAACTCGTCTGCCTTATCAACGGTCGTCTCGGCTCATCACCCGAATACGACGAAGCACTCTTGAAGAAAGAATAAAAATACTAATAAAGAAAGTAAGCATCATGTCCGAAGCACTCTATGCCATAGCCCTCAGCCGAATGCCATACATTTCACAGGTAGCGCTCGTCGAACTATACAGGAAGATGGGGTCGGCCACACACATTATGGAATACAGAAACGACATCCGGCAAATACTGCCAGAAGCCTCACAGCGACTCATAGAAATGCTGCAAAACATGGACGGGCTGCTCCGAAGGGCCGACGACGAACTGAAATACAACGCTGCCAACAACATCAGAACCCTCACTCTCAACGCTCCCGACTATCCGCAGCGACTGGCTGAATGCGACGATGCGCCGCTCGTCCTTTTCTACAAAGGCAATGCCGACCTCAACCAGCAACACATCGTCAGCATCGTTGGCACACGGCACTGCACCAACTACGGCCACGACCTGATCCGACGCTTCATGGCTGACCTCCGGCAGCAATGTCCAAAGGTTCTCGTCGTCAGCGGACTGGCCTATGGCGTCGATATATGTGCCCATCGAAATGCCCTTGAACAAGGCTACGAAACCGTCGGTGTCTTGGCGCACGGACTCGATGACCTCTATCCACCTCTCCACCGGCCGACAGCCGAACAGATGACCCATCAGGGCGGACTGCTCTCGGAGTTCATGACCATGACAAATGCCGACAAGCGTAATTTTGTCAGACGAAACCGAATCGTGGCAGGAATGGCAGATGCAACCATTCTTGTAGAGAGCGCTGCCAAGGGAGGAGGACTCATCACCTGCAACATCGCACAAAGCTACAACCGCGATGTCTTCGCATTCCCGGGAGCCGTCGGTATGCCTTACAGTGAAGGATGCAACAACATCATCCGAAACAATACCGCATCGCTCATCACATCGGCAGAAGACTTCATGATGGCGATGGGGTGGCAGACAGATGCCATCCTTCAGAAGGCCCAACAGCAAGGCATCGAACGACAACTCTTTCCCGACCTGACTCCCGAAGAACAAACGGTCGTCAACACCCTCACACACCATAACGACCTGCAGGTCAACATGCTCTCTGCCCAAAGCAACATCCCCATCGGACAACTCACCGCCATCCTCTTCTCACTCGAAATGAAAGGCGTCATCAGACCCCAAGCCGGCGGTACCTACCACCTGCTGGCATAGATAAAAAATCGGTATTCTCCATTTTTTTGGCATCTTTTCCTAAAAATCCTTGCAAGTTTTCCAAAGGTGCTCCGTTATAAATATATAGAGGAACTCCTAAAAATACTGAGGATGAAGCAAATAAGATTACTATTATGGCTCTTTCTTTGCAGTTTTGGCTATGTCATACAGGCAAAGACATCACGGTCGGACTACCGTCCGTTCGTGGAGGAAGGAAAAACATGGGAAACTCAGGTCGGCCCTATAGATGAAAATCTCTTTATAAATCGCATAGAAGGCGACACCATCATCGCTGGGACGTCTTATAAGAAGGTTTATAATTCCATCTGGGGAAGAGGAATCAATAGTTATTCCCTGGCTTTGCGCGAAGATGGCAGCAAAGTCTATGCTGTTGCAAAGGGCAGTACGAAGGCTCGTTTGCTGTATGATTTCGGACTGGAAGAAGGCAGTCTGGTCAGGTGTGGAGTGGAGTCAACAGCCTTTTGTTGCCTTCTGGAAGATGGAGAGAAGCCAGACACGCTACTGGGTTTTCCCTTCGTTTACTACCTTCGGGTGGAACGCACCGACATGGTAGAATCTAACGGACAGCAGTTCCGCCGTATTGTCCTGACGTTGCTTGATGCATTCAGAGAACCGATGAGATTGGGTGAGGAAGCCGCTGTCAGCAATGTCATTTGGGTCGAAGGCGTCGGTTCGGCATTAGGTCCGTTTACCCCTTGGATACCAACTTCTAAAAACAATATGATAGTCAGTGGTTGTAAGGATAAAAACAACAATTACATTTTTAGCCATAAGAGTTTTTTCGAAGCGGGTGATGCCATAGGAGTAAATGGAATCAGTTACAATCCAACCAACGTAGAGAATTCTTTCGACCTGCAGGGCCGCCGCCTGACGCAGGTACCTGCAAAGGGCGTCTATATCCAGAATGGCAAGAAAGCCGTGATAAGGTAAAACGACGAATAATCTAAGGAGTCTGGGGGCCTCTTCTGGATTCCTTGATTATAATTGTCGACCATAAAAACATTTTATTTATACCCCCAAAAAGATTATACTTATGATAAGGAAAGTTTTACTTTTATTGTTTTTTGCAATGGGTTCAATGGCTGCATTTGCCCAGTGGGACTCTCAATGGCAATGGGATGGGAAAGGAGACATTACCCCTTTCATGGAATTGTGTTATGACTGGCGAGAATGGCCTGTACCAAATAGAATAAATGAATTCATAGTAGACTATATACTTTTAGACCAAAATCAAGAAAATGGACAGAATTATCCAGTCCTAGGCATTTATGACACACGGGGGGGAGGTTCCATCTCTGGAATGGCAGAAGGATATTATAAAGCTATCGACATCAGGATGGATGACGGGTGCATCTATGTCAAGCGCGACGAGTTCATAGCCATGATGGAAGACGACTCTCCGTGGCACGCCCTTGCCAACAAAGAGTATATGCCCTATCGCCAAACTGCCGACGGAGAGTTGGTGATTTATGATTTCAATATGCAGGTGGGCGACAAGTACCTTTCAGTGGAAGGCTATCCCGACATTTCCGTCACCGACGTCAGTACGCTATTGACACGCGACGGCGTTGAGCGTCGGCTGCTTACACTCAGCAACGGTTGTCAGCTGCTGGAAGGGTTCGGTTGCCTGAACTCCCCAGGATTGTTTTACTTCTATCTGAACCCGTCAGCCTATATGGATGAATACTGCAGGAATACAAAGCCATTATTTGAAACACGGAAGGGTGATGACATTGTTTTTACTTATGACGACAACCTGGGGGTAGAGAGTCTCTGTTCGAAAACCTCAAACCTCAATACTCAAACCTCAACCCTCTTCGACCTGCAGGGCCGTCGCCTGACGGAAGCACCCGCAAAGGGCGTGTTTATTCAGAATGGCAAGAAAGTAATATATTAAGTGGTAATGTTTCGAGGTGTTCAGAGGGTGGGATACTTTCTGAACTCCTTTGATTTTTTCCCTCCGTTATCAAGCCCATCTGGCACAACCATAAAGAATGGGTTTGTGTGTGAGACAGGTTCAGAGTTTATTATAGAATAAATGGACCGACAATAATTTCGATAGAAATACGTTTCTAATAACAAAGATTGAAAAACTTAAGAATATGAAAAAGTATTTTTTATTGATGGCCGTCGCTCTGTTATCATGGAGCATGGCCGGCTGTAGTGACAAAGACGACGTTACCGACGATGAGACGGGAAAAGCCCCCGACCTCTCGGAAGTAGTCATAGAGAAAATCTCTGAGTCCGGCTGCAAGGACCATGCCAAAGAGGATGTGGCGGCAACCCGCAGCACCTCTGACGAGGGCGAGCGGATAGAGTATG